>NZ_JAHRFA010000042.1:0-60193 GCF_020883045.1 Microcoleus sp. CAWBG58
TACTGTCAAGCCACCAAAACCTGTGACTGCACCCGTTGCTGGCAATGACAAAGACGATGACAACGATGATGACGATGTTGATAATGTCGATCGTACTGTCAAGCCACCAAAACCTGTGACTGCACCCGTTGCTGGCAATGACAAAGACGATGACAACGATGATGACGATGTTGATAATGTCGATCGTACTGTCAAGCCACCAAAACCTGTGACTGCACCTGTTGCTGGTAATGACAACGATGATGACAACGATGATGACGATGCCGATGGTACTGTTGAGCAACCTCAACCTGTTGTTAGTAATGCCTATTACGACGATTTTGTTAATACAGCCAAAGATTACTTCCGCAAACTCAACAATAATAACAATGGTTTGAGCGATGACGATGACGATGACGATGCTGATGATATCGATAGCAACTTAGGTACAGATGACGATGCTGATGATAATAATGCGGAACAACCTCAATCTATTGGTGACAATTTAGACACCGATGACGACGATGATAATGATGATGATGATGATGATGACGATGCTGATGATGCTGATGATGATAATAATGCGGAACAACCTCAATCTATTAGCGACAATTTAGACACTGATGACGACGATGCTGATGATGATGCTGCTGATGATTGCACTTGCGATAAACCTGATGCGATTACTGATAGTTTAGATTTCAGCGACGATCACGTTGATGCAATGGAAGATTTGATTCGCAATTTCAAAAAACAATACGGCGATGATGGCGAGGTCGATCGACGTGGGACTATTGGTGATGATTTCAATTATGTCGAGTATCTTGAGTCAGTGAAAGATTTTATTGAGGGTTTGAGCGATGACGATGACGATGATGACAATGACGATGACGATCTAGATGACAATGACGACAGTGATGACGATGACAATGATGACAATGACGATCTAGATAACAATGACGATGATGACAATGATGATGACGATCTAGATAACAATGATGATGACGATCTAGATAACAATGACGATGACGATCTAGATAACAATGACGATGATGACAATGATGATGACAATGATGATGACGATGATGACAATGACGACGATGACAGTGACGACAATGACGATGACGATCTAGATGACAATGACGACAGTGATGACGATGACAATGATGACAATGACGACAATGACGATCTAGATGATCGTGATGATGATGTTGATGATTGCAATGTAGATAAACGCGATGACCTTACTGACGGTGTAGATTACAGCGACGATCTCGATGCAGCGAAAGATTTCGATCGCAATTCTAGCAATGACAAGGATGATGACAACAAGGATTTCGGTAAAGTTTTCGATAATGCTGATGATTCAGGTGACGATACCGATGACGTAGATGGAGGGGTAGATACCCAGTTCAACCCAATGGATCAACGAACCGTACAATGGTCTAATGGTGATGAAAGCACTGATGACAAATTGTTGGGAAGCGAAAACAAAGATACCCTGTTAGGCGGAACCCAACGGAATGATTTGTTGACAGGCAATGCTGACGACGATCGCATTGATGACGATCGCAACGCCAGCAGTATCTACAGCAACCAAGGAAATGATTTGCTCTTAGGTGGCGGTAACGCTTTACTGGGTGGCAATTCCAGCAACGATCTTCTGACAGGGGGTCAACCCAAGAATACACTTGTCTTGGGAGATGACAGCGGTATTGATATCATTTCTAACTTCATCAATAGTCTTGATAGTCTCGGTTCAATCAATGGATTTAGCACGGATCGGCCAACCATGATTCCTGGTGGTGGCGATGCTTTGATTCCCACAGACGATCGCCTGTTAGGCAATCCCGGAGTTTTGCCCAATCCACTCTCAACCCCTGATTTTCTCTCATAGTTCTCAGTCTTGATGAGCGATCGCCTTTGGTTGCAGAAATAGTAGTCGGGGCGATCGACTTTCTGAAACCGAGTTTCTCTGCCAGACATCGATCGAATTTAAATATTGACTCAAGCAAAATCGGATTTCAGATTCATTTTGGGAGAGGGCTGATACCCTCTCCCGAAAAAAATCTGAAGCTTTTTTTATTTCTGAGGACAAACATAAGTGCGATCGATGTTTAATAAGTTTCTTAATCTGTCCGCAGCTCTTCAGTAATTTTACGGTGATAGCCCAATAGCGATCGGGCAAAAGAGCCAATTAATCCCTGTAAAACCACTGAAAATCGATTTTGTTTGATAACATAGTTTTAACGCAAGGTTAAAAGAACATGAAATTTCAGATTTTTCTAACTCCCGCAGGCATAACTCAATTCCTACTTCGAGTCGTAGCTTTTTTAGTTGTAATGTCTTTCTTAGGGCAAATGACAGTGTACTTCTTGCCGAACTACCCCTTCCGAGACTACTTGGCAAAAGCATTCAGCGTTGATTACGAGCGAAACATTCCAACCGCATACTCAATTTTGGCATTGCTGTTTAGTTCTACCTTGCTGGGGACGATCGCCTATGGGAAGAATTTGGATAGCGATCGCTACAAAAACCACTGGAAAGTGTTATCCTTCATATTTTTCTATATCTCTTTCGATGAAGCAGTTCAAATTCACGAAAAGTTTATGGAGCCGATGCGATCGCTCTTAAATGCCACGGGCTTTCTTTACTTTACTTGGGTTGTGCCGATCGGTTTTCTGGTAGCGATATTCCTATTATCCTACGCTAAGTTTTTGTTCCACCTTCCTACTTCTATAAGAAACTTGTTTGTTGCTGCCAGCCTTCTTTATATTGGAGGAGCATTAGGGATGGAAATGGTAGGGGGATACCAAGCTTATACGGTTGGAATGGAGAATATACCTTACCTAATAATTGTGACTATTGAAGAGTTTTTAGAAATGCTGGGCATTATTGTCTTTATTCACGCCTTGACATCGTATATTAATAAATATTTAGGCGGTGTAAGTTGGACATTGTTCCTAGGGAAAAAACAGCAACTACACAACAGCTCAAGTATCGAGATGGTTGCTATTAGCGAATCGGCAAACCAAAAGTAGCGCAAATTCGCGGACAGATCAATGATCATTTGTACCAACACAGCATCTAAAAATGAGATTGATATATATAGCAGTCTTTGCAGAAGTCGTAAAGTTTTTGCCCCCAGCCCAGCCCTCCCCTTATAAATGGGAGGGAGTAAGAAATTTACAAATGATTTAGGATTACTATAGTTTTTTTTGAAAATAGTGGAAAATGCCGAGATATCAGGGCTATTTCATTCTCTTGTAGGGGCGGTGCCCCCGTGCCCGCCCTCTCCGAGTAGAGGGGTAGGCACGGGGGCACTACCCCTACAAAATCGCAATAGTCCTGAGAATGAAATAGCCCTGGCCGAGATATAATGTAATCACCTTGAACGGTTGCAAACAGTATGTTATGTTTCGAGATAGTTTAGATAAAATTGGCACAGAATCATGATATCAAAGTATATTGGGATGATGCTACAAGCCGCTCTAATAGTTACTCAGTTTGCACCTAAAGCGGCAGCCAATACTAACAGTATTATTCCGGTTCAATTAGCAGAAACTGCTACTGTCAAAACTGAATGGCAAGAAAATATTTCTGAATCAGAGAGCAATGAAATATCACCGCCAACGATCGGCGGACAAATCCCACAATCTGGGAATACAACAGAATCAAATCCCAAAGACACTTGTCTCCAGCCAGGGCAACCGACAGCAGCAATCACTGAATATATCTTGCCTGTCCCAGTCAAAGTATCTGGGAATGCTATTTCGGTAAAGATTACTGGGATTACTGCATTCAGTCAAGCTCAAATTGATGCGGAAATTAGGACGATCGATCAGCGGTTTGTCGATCGCGAAATTCCCAATGATGAATTTCTCGATTTTTTAAAAGAAGTAGAAAATAAAATCACTCAACTCTATCGTAATAATGGCTATATCTACACCCAGGCTCGACCGCAAAGTGCTACAATTATAGACGGCGGTTTTGTCGAAATTCGCGTAACAGAAGGCAGTGTTTCAGAAATTCTAATTCGAGGCAGACAACGGTTAAACTTGTCTTATCTTTGCAGTAGAATTAAAGCGGGAGTAGGTACTCCTTTTAGCACGGTAGAACTCGAAGAAAAATTAAGACTACTACGTTTAGACCCGCTTTTAGAAAGCGTACAGGCAAGTTTGCAATTTGGTAGAGCAAACCAAAAGACTTTGACTATTAGTGTCAAAGAAGCAAAACCCTTCGCGGCTAGTATCAGTTTTGACAATTACTTTCCTCCCAGCGTTGGATCGGAACGAGTTGGAGTTAATCTGCGGTATCAAAATTTAACCGGAATCGGAGATGAGATGGTCGGTTCTTATTATCGAACTACATCGGGAGGTGCTGAGGTGTTTGATTTGAATTATCGATTGCCACTCAATTCAATGAATGGCACGCTACAAGCAAGAGTAGCACTCAATCAAAACAAAGTTACTCAATCAGATTTTGATGATTTGGGAATTAGGGGAGATACAAAATTGTACCAGGTGATTTACCGCCAGCCAATTGTGCGATCGACCGATCGCGAATTTGCGATAATTGGCGGTTTCACCCATCAAGACGGTCAAACCTTTATTTTCGATCAAACACCTGTTCCCTTTGGCATTGGGCCCGACGACAATGGAGTCAGCCGCACCAGCGTCATTCTGTTCGCTCAAGACTATGTAAGCCGCGGGACTCGTGGTTCTTGGTTAGTGCGATCGCAATTTAGCCTCGGCACCGATTTATTGGACGCCACAACTAACAATTCTCCCATTCCAGACGGACAATTCTTGAAATGGAACGGACAAGTGCAGCGAGTGCAGCAACTCGATCGAAATCATTTATTAATCCTGCAAACAGACTTGCAACTAACTCCAAATAGCCTGTTACCATCGCAGCAATTTGTGATTGGCGGCGTTCAATCGATACGCGGCTACAGGCAAAACGCGCGGGCTGGAGATAACGGATTTCGCTTGTCAGTAGAAGACAGAATCGCTGTAAGGAGGAATGCAGCCGGAACCCCCACACTTCAACTTGCACCATTTGTAGAATTAGGAACGGTTTGGAACTCAGCCAAAAACCCGAATCCATTACCAAAACAGACATTTTTAATCGGCAGCGGTTTAGGAGTAATTTGGCAACCGTTTCTCGGTATAGAGGGTTTAAGCGTCAGACTTGACTGGGGAATACCGTTAATTAATTTACGCGATAAAGGCAACAACCTGCAAGAGCAGAGCTTGTATTTCGGTGTAGGATACACGCTCAAATAAAACTACTGTATTAGTAACATCTCTTAGATTTGTAGCAGAATTATTGCGGAACAGGTTCTATGCGTGTTCCACAATAATTCTGCCAGATGTCTAATGAAATAACTTACAATTTGATGATTCTTGTGGGATGGGCGTCCTGCCCGTTTAGAAAGGACGGGCTATAAAAGCCCATCCCACTTTCAAGAGTGTAAATTATTTAATTGGCGATAACTGACTCAACTCAAGCGTTTTCCTCATCCGCCGGGTCGCCGTAGGGGTCTTCGCTAGCGGGGGTGACGTTGCCGAACATTCCAGCATCCGCATAGGAGTCTGCCGGGTCGCCGTAGGGGTCTTCGCTGGCTGGGGTGACGTTGCCGAACTGTCCGTAGTCGGCGGGATCGCCGTAGGGATCTTCGCTGGCGGGGGTCAGGTTGCCGAATTGTCCGTAGTCGGTACTGGCGTAGTCGGCGGGGTCGCCGTAGGGGTCTTCGCTGGCCGGGCGGGCGTTGCCGAATCGCCCAGGAGTTGAGGGATCTTCGTAATTGGCGTCAGGATCGACTTGCTCGCTGTCTGGCCCGACGATCGCATCTTTTAACTTCCGAAAAAATCCGTCTACCATGATAAAGTTCCTCTATTTTATGTGTTGAAAAACTGTTGTTTTAGATTGGGAATACCAGAGTTAAGGGAAAATCATGGAACCTGCAATCTAAAATCTCCAATGGTGAGGCTACTGTGCCGGAACAGGACTTGTAGCTTCCGGCAAGCCTTTCAAGTCTCGACCGGTAGTTTGGTTGTTGTATCCCTGGAATTCCCGGTAACGCGCTGCTTCGGACTCAGGAACATTAACCTTAATTCCTTCAGGCGGTGGCGTTACCCAGTGAGCGCGATTTTGGGCATCGCGGTAGTAAACCCGACCGTTTTTGGAAAGGTAATGTTTTCCCTGCGCCCCCTGTTCTTGTTTATTTTTGTGCTGATTGTAGATGTAGTAAAGGGCGGCCGCTCCTGCTAAAGTAATCGCTACTTTTTGAGTATTGCTCAATCCTTTTTTTGCTTCGGGCGTAGGAGTGGCGCGATTAGTTTGCACTGATCCAGCGCGAGTGTCGTCAACGGTCGGCGGGGGAGCCGAACTTTCCTTGCTAGAACCGCAAGCACTCAAAAACGGAAAGGTCAGCAGCGTTGTCAGCAGCAGAGCCATGAAGCGCGATCTTCTGGTTTCGGGTTTGATTGTGTTCATTGCCGCTCCGAATTGTCGGGATTACAGGTAGGGTGTGTTCTGGCGAGGTTGAGGAACCTGAGCTGCTGCTAACCGTTTTGTAAGTACATTAATTACTCAAAGCAATTGTGACAAAAGTAGTTGCCCAGAACTTACAACAGCGCAGGTACGGCATTGCATTTCTCTTTGATCATCCGCAAATTTTTCTAAGATTGGCTCATGCTAGGGATATAAATAAGGTTTGTTTTTTTTCAGCCCGCAGGTATATGCGCATACGTTGCCTGAGGTAAAAAAAGTTTGTTGGTGGGCTGCCCAAAGCGAAGTGAAGCAGACCGACGGGCGAGTCCGAAACCAAAAGCGGCACAGCCGAGGGAGAGAAGGCGGGATTTAATTGTGCGAACCGGCTTATCTGAAATACAGACAATTTTGTTGTGGAAATTCAGGAGAAGTCGATCGCGCTGCTGTATTAATAATTAACCGAGATAGAAAGCCACAGTGGCTTTTCAGAATTTTTATGAAAATCCAAAATATAATTACTGCTGGATTGTCGATCGCCCTTTTATTGGCTGCGGTCAAATACATACCTGATTTAAACAAGCAAAACCAAGTCAAGCAATTGCTGGAGACCAAACAGTGTCCAGAATGCAATCTCAGCAATGTCAACTTGAAGGGAATGGACTTACAAGGATTTAACTTGCAGGGAGCCAACCTAGAAGGTGCTAACTTATCGGGAGCAAAATTGGCGAATGCCAACCTAAAAAATGCCAACTTGAATAAAGCCAACCTGACTGGTTCTGATTTGGGCTGTAGCGGCATAAGTTTCAATCTTGATACTAATGGTCAAGCAGCAAATATGGATTTTAAAGTCAGTGCCGTTCCCGAAAAAAATAACCCAGAAAATGCAGTAGTTGGTTTTAATATGAAATCAACAGACCGAGGAGCCACAATGCGTTTCAATCTTCCGGGATGCGCGGATTTCGAGAATGCTACAATGCAGGAAACTAAAATGCCCGATGGCAACATTCACCTTTAGTTCCCGGAAATATAGCAACCTACTGTCTCATCATTTGTCAACTTCTTTTCATTCTTTCTGCTCTCTCTTTTCTCTTTCTCTGCGTCCTCTGTGGCCTCTGTGGTTCATTAAAAAAAACCGCCGTCTGAACAGCAGACAGCGGTTTTTTAAGTAACTAACAGCCCCTAAAATTAGTGAGCAGAACCGTTACCGTGATACTTGTCACTATCGTAGAATCCGTTTTTTGTGCCGAAGAACAAACAGCACACGGTGAAAACTGCTGTCAAGACTGCTAAAACTAACTTAACGTCCATAATTTACTGTCTCCTGTTTGATGAGTGCAAATACTCAGATTGTAGAATCTTTTTGGCTGGCGCGGCCATCTACCAGCGTAGCGCCTGATTTGCTGGGCTGTACTCTGGTGCGCCAGTTTCCTGATGGGGAGATGATTCGGGGAATGATTGTGGAAACCGAAGCTTACGCCCCCGGAGATCCCGCTTGTCACGCTTACCGACAGCAGACTCCTCGCAATCAGGCGATGTTCGGGCGTGCGGGTATCGGCTACGTTTACTTTATCTACGGGATGTATCACTGTTTTAACGTGGTGACGGATGCGGAGGGAGTGGGTAGCGCTGTGCTGATTCGAGCTTTGCAGCTAGATGCGCCTCCTGTCAAGTTTGCTGCAATTCCCGAAAAAAAGCAGTTGCGCCTCGCCGCCGGGCCTGGGAAGCTGTGTAAGGTGCTGGAGATCGATCGAACTTTAAACGCTTTACCTTTGGCTGTCGGGGAACCGCTGAGGTTGGAACACCGGAGTGCCCAATTTCAGGAGGCGATCGAGTCAGGTACGGTTAATATTGTGCAAACTACGCGGATCGGGATTTCGCAAGGGATGGATTTACCTTGGCGTTGGTATATTGGGAACTGTGCGGCTGTATCTACATTCAAGTAATGTCAAAGATGTCACTGTAAATTTTGTCACTTATCTCAATCAAATTATGGCTTATTCTTCTGAAAACCCGATCGTACAACTCAAAAAATGCCTGACACTCGCTCAGGATGTTGGGAGTCACGCCGAAGCTAACCGAGCTTTTGAGCAGTTGTGCGGGATTATCGATGCTGAAAATCCGATGGCGGCGCAACTTTTGGAGATGTTGTGGGAAGATGCAATTCTGGCTAGGCGATCGGCTGTATTTTGGCAGCAAATGAGCGAGGTTGAGAAAGATATGGCGAATAGAATGATGGAAAATATGACGCAGATGAGACAAAATTATTTGCGCTTGATGCAAGAAATGTAGGATTTGGGAATGGGGAATTGGGCAAAGAGGGCATGGGGCATTGCTAATTGCCCGGACTTTACCAACAGGCGTAGGGTGCGTCAGTCCAGATATTTAACATCGAGCGAACAGTTGGTTTCTGACCGAATAGCCGGGGTTTGAAGCCCTTACTCAGGTCGGCAGATTGTGATAAGAACGGAGTTTAAATCTCCGTTCTTATCACTTCGCTCTCAACTGTCAACTGTCAACTGTCAACTGTTTAAGCACCCTACGATCAATTTTCCTACTTCATTAAAGCAGCGCCGCGGTTGTAAAGTTCGCGGGCGTAATCAGTCCAAGTTCCCTGTCCCCAATAGCGAAAACAGCTTGTTTGCACTAACAAATTGTAAAGCAAAGCTTGCTGGTATTCAAACTGCTTGGTAACTGTGGCATCTTGCTGCACCAGCCGATCGTACTTTTGGTGAAAGGCAGCGCTGAGTTGATTCATCGGTTCCAGGACGTTTTCGTAGCCCTTCACCCAACTCAAATCGTTTGTCCAAGAAGCACCATCCATGTGAAAATTGTGGTCTGTTTGCTTGAGTTGGGCGATCGCACTTTCGACCTTTTCCGGTGTAGCATTATCAGCATCGACTAACTGCCAGATTTTGTGCTGGTTAACCCCTTGACAAATCGGATAATCATCAGGATTAACACCCGCCGCCTCAATCATCTCCAAATATTCAGTACCGTTTAAACCGACAACACCGGATTTGCCGCCACCTTGAGAGCGGTTTTCGTGCCAAGCTTTCACAAAGGCGCTGGGGAATTCATTCATCATCACGCCGCCATTTTCGCCATCGGCAATTTGAGTGACTAAAGAAGGAACTGTGACATTGCCAATTTGCTGTTTGTTGCGGACTTTCGCTTCGTAATACGGCTGCATTTGTCCAACCAACTTTGTATCGGAACCTTGAGTTTTAATCAAAGCCGTAATGCTGATGGTTTCGCCGCGAGAATTGCGGGCTTGCAAACGATTGGGAATGTATTTTTGGTCTTGCGACAAGCCGGAACCGTCGAGATTTTCCACAGAATGTTCCTGCACCATCAGCCAGCGGTAGCCGCATTCTTTCAAAGCTTTGATGTATTCGTACAGTGTATCGGGGTGATTGGGAAAGTGCATTTCTGGAGGCGAAAAACCTTTAACGCGCTTCAAGGCATCCAATCCGAAAATTGCGGCAAAATGATGTTGCCATGCTTGAATTTGGAGTTTGATATCGGGAATTGGAGTTGAGGGAATGACGGCGTGACTCCACATTGTTCCCAGCCATTCTACGTGGGGTTGATATTGAGGATCGCAGGTAATTCGCTTGAGATTGTCAAAGATATCGTCGCGTCCCATTTGGCGCAATCCCCACAATAAATTGCCCGAATAGTCGAGCATGATTCGCGGGTTGCAGCCTTCAGAAATGAGTTGGGGAATGAATTCTCCCATGCGGGAATAGCACCAAGCAAAGACTCCGGCATTGTGGTTGTCTCCTTGGTTGGGATTTTCAAACATATGCTGGAGATTGCAGATTAGTTCGCCGTTTGCACCTGCTGGAATTGTGGGTTGGTGCATATGCAGGGCGCAGGCGAATCCGGCTTGAATGTTTTCGAGGCGCAGATTTGTCTTAGGTAAAAAGACTGGTTCGTTGCTGTTGGCTGCGGCGCTGATTTCTGCTTCCGATCCGCAGATGTTGGGTAATCCTGAGCGAAGTTCTTCTAAAACGGGTGGGTTGGGGGATGGTGCGATCGCAGACATAAGTTTTTCTCAAGAATTGTGGAGGAACGCGGTCTGCTATTTGGTAAGATAGCTATATGCTTTTAGGGTAGCAGAAAAGGTAGCAGATTTAAGTAAGTATCGAAAAGTTAGGAATAATCTTTGAGTTAGTTATGCGATCGATATTCGGAAAAAGACGAGACAACTGGCGATTTGCATCAAGAAATTGAGTTGACAAAAGCGATCGAATGAGTTAGGTTTTTCGGAATTTGTCACTTAGTTGCAGATATTTCGACTTGGGTTCACAATGATTGATTATAAAAACCGCAAATTAAGGCAGATAAACACAGATAAACGCAGATAAAAGTCTGCCATGATTATTGTCAGGTTGCTGTGCGATCGCCCTGAGACTTTGTACCTCTACCTCGCAGATATTTTATGAATGAAAAAAAACTGCTCCTACAGCAGGCGGCGATTAATTTGCTGGTGGCTGTAACCATTGTTCAACCTGGATTGGCTGCGATGCTCGCGGATTCATCGGACTCACCGCATTTGCAGCCGCAGGTACTGGCTTACGAGCCGCCCGCGCGGGGAGCACCGGGCGATCGCGGAGATGCAGGCAGCCGCGACGATATTCACCACTTTTTAGCTTTAATTCCGGCTCTAAATTTAGGATTGACTGCGATCGCACATCCGACTTTTTGGCTGTACTTGCCGGCTCCATTTCCCGATGACATTCCCTTGGAGTTTGTGCTGCGAGACGAACAGCAAAATGTAATTTTTAGAACTATTTTTGAAATAGAAACAACTGCGGGAATTGCGAGTTTTTGCTTGCCACCAGATTCAGATCCTCTGGAAATTGGCAAGAAGTATAACTGGTACTTTTTCTGCGGGAATATCTCCCGCCACGGGTGGATTGAGCGGGTGGCGATGAAACCAGAAATTTTGGTACAGCTAGAAGCAGCATCGCTGAGGCAGCGCGTTTTGATGCTTGCTGAGCAGGGTTTGTGGTATGACACAATCGCAGAATTAGTTGCACTGCGCGATAAATTGTTAAGCCAATTACAGGCAGCTAATTTAGAGGAAAGGCTGGTGATTTATGCTGAAAATGACTTGCGGTATGAAGCGCTGGCAGAATTAAGTGGATTTGATAAAATATCTTCTCTGGCGACTTTGGAGGCTGACTGGGAGGCTTTATTGCAGCATCCGTTTGTGCGGTTGCACGGGATAGTTTCACCACCGTTTGTTTGAGTCCGAACGTGTATAATACATAGGCCGGGGCGGGTTTTTGAGATTGTGGGTTTTTGGCTCAGATTGTTGGTGAACCCGCCCCTACAGGAATTAATGTCAATGGATCGAACACGATCGTTTTTATTTATGGTGAGCTTGCTGCAAAAAAAAAACATCCGAAATACTGTAGGGGCGGGTTCGCAAACCATCTACAAAATCGACAAACAATCTAAAAAACCCGCCCCATCCCCGCCATTATTTACATTAACAATTCCCTAAATCCGATCGTGCATAATACATAGATAGGCCGGGGCTGGTTTTTGAGATTGTGGGTTTTTGGCTCAGATTGTTGGTGAACCCGCCCCTACAGGAATTAATGTCAATGGATCGAACACGATCGTTTTTATTTATGGTGAGCTTGCTGCAAAAAAATATCCCAAAATCCTCTAGGGGTGGGTTCGCCAACCATCTAAAAAATCCACAAACAATCTAAAAAACCCGCCCCATCCCCGCCATTATTTACATTAACAATTCCCTAAAAATGAAAAGATAAACCGATCGATGAAATACCCGATATTAAGCGCCTACAATACTTTCAATAAAGCACCGATCGCCCTTTGGGCATTTGATGCAGCAGGAAACTTGGCGAGCGATCGCCCGGATCTCCCTCCAGCACTGCTAATTGACAGCGTTTGCCGTGCTGTTGAGCGATCGCAAAACGGGCCGCAAGAAAGCCTGCTGCTGACTGGAGGTTACGTTACTTTCCCAGTCACTCCTCTACTGGATCTCGGCACGGAAGACTTTTCTATCTGTGCGTGGATTCGCACGGAAGATTACGGTATTGTCAAAATTATCGATAAGCGGATTGAAAATTCCGGCCCTTTGCAGGGCTGGAGTTTGTTTATTTATCAAAGTAGAATTAACCTGCAAATAGCGGATGCAAAAGGTTGGCTAAACTGTGGTGCAGATCGTCCAGAAAAAATGGATCTTTTCCCAGTTGTTAGCGACAGCCAATGGCATCATGTTGCGGTAACAGTCGATCGCAATTTAGCGGATGGAGGGCGCTGGTATGTCGATGGTAAGGAAGTAGGTGAGCGATTTAGACCCATCTACCAACAGGGTTCTCTCAGCAATAATATGCCCCTGACTGTTGGCAGGCGATCGGACGATTTTGGTGGCATTTATCGAGGCAATATTGGAGATATTCGGCTCTACAAACAGGCGCTGTCGCCGGCAGATGTGTTGTCGATTTACCGATCGATTCAGTCTCCTATTAATAATAAATTTTTTGTTAATATTCTGAAGAGACCAGAAATACCGCACCCCGAGCAAGATTCCTTCTCGGACAGTGATAATAATACCCTGGAAAGATACTCGCAGGCGATGGAATACTATCAGGAGTCGCTAAATATTCATAGAAACAACGGCAACGGCTACGGAGAAGCGAATTCTTTGAACAATCTAGGCAATATTTACAGCGCGCTGGGGGAATACTCGCAAGCAATTGACTCTCACCAGCAAGCGCTAAATATTCAGCGAGATATCGGCGACTGCGCTGGACAAGTGGATTCTTTAAACGCTTTGGGCAATATTTACAATGCTTTGGGGGAATACTTGCAAGCAATTGAGTGCCACCAACAGTGTTTAAAGATTGAGCCGGAAATCGGCAACCTCTATGGAGAACCTAATTTCTGGCGCGATTTGGGGAGTGCATATCATTCCCTGGGCGAATACCAGCAGGCGATCGAATGCCAACTTCAGTCTTTAGATATGGCAATAAAACTCAACTCTAAGCATAGAGAATTGAACTCCTTAAACGCTTTGGGACGTACCTATGTTTCCCTGGGGAAAAATCAATTGGCGATCGAATACTGTGAGAAGTCCCTGAATCTTGCAGCGAAAATTGACAACCGCTTTGGGGAAGCTAATTCTTTGGTGATTCTGGGTAATGCTTACAGTAATTTGGGGCATTACTTGCGGGCGATCGCATTTTACAAACAATCCTTAGATATTCAGCAGGAAATTGGCGATCGCTCTGGGGAAGCAACTTCCTGCCGAAATTTGGGCAATGCTTACCGCTGTTTGGGGCAGTACCAGCGGGCGATCGAATACAGCCGCAAGAGTTTGGAGATCGCGCGGGCGATCGGCGAAACCGCATCAGAAGGGGCAACTCTCAACAATTTAGGACTTGCTTTATTTGACTTTGGCAAGTTTGCAGAAGCTGAAACAGTCCTGGGCGATGCAATTCAAACTTGGGAATCGCTGCGGGTCAAATTGAGCGATCGCGATAACTTTAAAGTATCTATTTTTGAAACCCAAGCCGCAACTTACCGCCATTTGGAAAAAACCCTGATCGTCCAGAACAAAATAGAAGCAGCACTGGAAATTGCGGAGCGATCGCGCGCGCGAGCTTTTGTAGAGTTACTGGGTGCTCGGTTGTCGGCAAATTCAGATGCGATACCCGATATTAAGCCGCCTAACATCGATCGCATTCAAGAAATTGCCAGAGCCCAAAATGCAACTTTTGTAGAATATTCGATTTCTTTTTTAGAAGAACTCTTTATTTGGGTAATTCAGCCGAGTGGTGAAATCGCATTTCGCCAAGTTGATCTCAACTACGAACATACTTCGCTCAAAGAATTGGTTGCCGATTCTCGCGAGGCGATCGGCATCAGGAATCGCGACTTCAATCCGACTCTAAAATTTGACGCGGGCGATTTAGTCAAACTCCACGATGATGCGCCGAATTGGGAACCATGGCAAGTAATATCTGTAGATAAAACTGACAATATTCTTTCGCTCTGCCAATCCTCTTGGCCCCCAGGATTGACTATTCCGAGGCCTGCAATTGATGTAGCAACAAAAGTGGAATCGAGCCTCACCAATCACCCTCGCTTGCAAAAACTTTATCAACTGCTAATCGAACCGATCGCCGACTTGTTGCCGACAGATCCAGCAGCTAAAATTATCTTTATTCCTCAAGCCGAACTGTTTTTTGTGCCGTTTCCGGCGCTGCAAGATGCTGCTGGGAAATACTTAATTGAAAAACATACTATTCTGACCGCTCCTGCAATTCAAATTCTGGAATTAACCAGTCAAAAACGGCAAGAAAATTCTAATTTAGCTGGGGATATTTTAGTAATAGGAAATCCGACGATGCCAGAAGTTGCTTTGGTACCGGGGAAACCTCCGCAGCAGTTATCTGCTTTGCCGCATTCAGAAACCGAAGCTAATACGATCGCCAAATTGTTCAAAACCCAAGCCTTAACTGGCAAATTCGCTACTAAAGCCGCCGTAATTCAGCGATTGCAAAACGCCCGCATTGTCCATTTAGCCACCCACGGATTGCTGGATAACATTCGCGGAATCGGCAGTGCGATCGCCCTTGCACCCGATCGCACCGATAGCGGTTTGCTGACGGCTGAGGAAATTTTGCACCTGCACCTCCAGGCGGATTTAGTAGTTTTGAGTGCTTGCAATACCGGCATGGGGCGGATTACCGGTGACGGAGTTATCGGCTTGTCTCGCGCTTTAATTTCGGCTGGTACATCCAGCGCGATCGTGTCTTTGTGGGCGGTACCAGATGCTCCTACAGCCGATTTGATGGTGAAATTTTATCAAAATCTCGATCGAACGGGCAACAAAGCTCAAGCCCTCCGCAGCGCCATGCTGGAGACAATGCAGCAACACCCAAATCCGAGAGATTGGGCAGCTTTCACCCTAATTGGTGAAGCTTCAACAGTTGACAGTTGACAGTTGACAGTTGACAGTTCGAGAGCGACCTCTACTTATAAGTCCGAGGATTGGAGTAATGAATAGTCTGATTTTAATTTCTCCCGAGCAGGCTTGGGGCTTTCAACCAATTCTTTCTGGAAATCGGGAGTTTCGGTTAAATTTTGTAAAGAATTGGCAAATCCCGCGAAAAAATTAGTTTTTTGACTGAAATCTCCACAGAAAGGCGATCGGGCCTGGATCGGTCATTTCGATTTTCGATTTTCGATTTTCGATTTTCGATTGGGAATGACTTAGATCGTGTTCAGTCAATCACCAGCAACAAAAACGGTTTGTAGTGAGGACTTCAGTCCTCACAATCAGAGGACTAAAGTCCTCACTACGAACCAAACTTATGATAGTTGTTTGACCGAACAGGATATTACTACTTAACTTTGCGCCATTAACAATTGAGTTGAAAATTATGAAAATCTCTGCCCCTCAAAACACCAAAATTCTAGTTGTAGAAGACGACGCGCCAGTTCGCAATCTAGTCTATCGCTTTCTGAAGCAGAGATATGAAGTACAATTTGCAGCCGATGGCAAAACAGCCTTAGAAATATTTAATGAATTCAATCCAGTTCTAGTTATTTTAGATTGGAATTTGCCCGACACTACAGGCTATAAACTTTGTCAAGAAATGCAAAAAATGACCAATGTTTTAGTCGCCATTCTCAGCAGCCGTACCGCCGAAGAAGATCGAATTAAAATCCTGAAAGCAGGTGCTGACGATTTTATATCCAAACCGTTCAGTATTGAAGAATTAGCAGTTAGAGTAGAAGTCTTGCTGAGGCGTGGGAGAACTGTCAACCCGCCCCGCCTTGTCTGCGGTCAACTAGAAATTGATTTAATGAACAGACAAGTAAGATTCCAAGGGCAAACTTTAACTCTCACCAGCTTAGAATATGAGATATTGTGTTTTTTAGCAACTCATTCAGATGAAGCTTGGACTCGCCAACAGCTAATCGAAAAAATTTGGGGTTGGAAATCCAATTACGCATCAGAAGAGCGAGTAGTGGACGTGCATATCGGCCAGATTCGCAAGAAAATGGCTAAAGTCGATCGGGCTGTGCCAAATTTTATTCAAACAGTTCGCGGATACGGTTATACATTTGCTCCGAATGCTCGCAATCACAGAATATTTTCCAATTAGAATCGAATAGTCAAAGTCTTTGCAATCAAATTTTTGGACGTTGCTCAGAGCAACATCCAAATTATTTTGGCAATACAAGCCTATTGAATAAACAACTTTAAATCCGCTCTTAATCCGAATGATTAATCTCTCTCTTTTCTCCCTCTGTGTCCTCTGCGGCCTCTGCGGTTTAAAAAATCCGGTACAGCCAGACATGATATAATTTAAAATCCCCAAAAAAAGGTATGTAGTTGCGATGCAAGCGCTCCGATCGCAGATAATGAAGAGCGCTTGCATCGCAACAACGTACCTAAACTCGATCGCAAACAATTGCAATACCAAACGCCCCCAACATTGCCACAACCGACGGCACCAAAGGCACCCACCAGCCCTGGATTAGCAAAAACCAGCAAACACCGCCCAAAATCCCCACAAAAGCGATCGCCCGCAACACAGCAAACAGCCTGCGCCGGCTCAAAATCGCGATCGTGCTACCAACTGCTGCAGCGCCCAAAATCCACAGCATTTCCTGCCACAGAGAAACAATTTGCAGCAGCGGGCGCCCATCCAAAGCAGCACTGATAATTTGACTAGACATTTGTGCTTGAAGTAACACCCCCGGCATTTTCTGGTAAGGTATTTCTCGCGCGCTGTAGGGTGTAAAAAAATAATCGGGATTGGAAATCGGCGCCGTCACACCGATAAAAATAATTCGCTCTTTAATCAAATTGGAACTGACTTTTCCTTCTAACAGTTGTGTCAGGCTAACTCGCTGAATAAAATTTTGGGGCGATCGATAATTGAGCATAATTTGAAAACCGCGACTATCCAGATTGTGATAAGCGCCTGTACTGCCGTGAATCGGTGCAAAAACTGCCTTTCCCAGCTCTATCTTATCTCCTGACAAAGTTTTTGGTTTGATGCTTTTTGCTGCTAGGTAATGGAGTGCAGCCCTCACGCTCAAAGAATGTTCTGTAGCACAACCATCGGTTGTCTGCGGCTGGATAAACAGCAAGTGGCGGCGGAGAGTGCCATCGGCATCAGCCACCACATCGCTAAATCCGAGGCGCTCTTTTGGCAGTGCAGGTGGCGGTTTGATCCCGCATTTGTTCGGTTTGCCACTTTCTTTGATGCTGCACAAACCAATTAAACTTCGATCGCTCTTAAAGCTAGCAGCCAATGCCGCATAACCGACTCCGACAGGGCGAGGGCGAAAGATATCCAGGGCGATCGTTTGCGGTTGATACTGTGCTAAATTTGCTAGTGCTTGGGCGATCGTCCCATCCGGCAGCGGAAAGCCGTATTTTTCGATATCCGTTTCCGTTGCTTCCACCAGCAACAAACGCGAATCCGAGCTTTCGGGGGGACGCAGGCGCATCAATTCGTCAAAAGCTTGCAATTCCGATACTTGCAGCCAGCCCAGCGATCGCATTCCCATGACAAAAATAGCAGCAATTGCGATCGGCAACAGCCCAATTTTATAGCGGTACCGCCAAGATAAAGATGGCGAATTACTGGCATTTTCCACCTCTGGTTTGTGCAGCAACTCTTGCCAAGTCGGCGGATTAGCAGCAGGATTTTGACAAATTACCGGCAGCCAATCCGCGCCCGGAATTTCTGACTCTAATTCTGCCAATCTTTGCCTCGCCATACGCACTGACAGATACAAAGATTTCCCGCTGCAAAAATAGGCGAGAAAATACTTTAAAAAATCTTGGGCAACTCGATCGCAAACAGGTTCCCGCATGACGATCGTTTGGGGGATTCCCAAATCTTCAAGCTGCCGCGCTATGCCCAATCCATCGCAAGAATTCACCACAGCCAACTGCAAGCCACTGCTAACCGCTAGCTTGAAACCGTGTTTCAATTCTTTTACTGTTAAACTCTCGGTTTTATTAATATAAAATTTACCATTTCGACCGTCGCTGTCTGTAGAACTGTGTCCGGCAAAAAATAAGATATCCCAGTTTTTTTCCCAAAGCTCTTTGCCGATTTGGCTGCGGTTTGGTTCTACTAAAAAAGTAATTTCTGTTGATGGCAATTCTGCCAAAATTTTGCAGTCTTGTTCAATATCAATATTTTGACTGTTACCCAATATTGCTAAAATTTTTACACAATTTTTAGGGTATTTTCCCAAACTCTCATATCCCCAGCGGGCGGGCACGGGGGCACCGCCCCTACAAAGGGGGGAGAATGGTGTCAAAGTTCCCCTTTTTAAGGGGGATTTAGGGGGATCTGAATCTGATTGCAAAGTTTCAAAATACGCCCTAGAGACATTTATGTTGGCAGGTGGCGGTTTTTTAGAAGCTGTGGCACTCAAAGCAATTTCAGCTTGCGGATAGCGATCGAAAATATCCCAACAGTACCAAGGCAGCCGCCGCAAAACAATGTCGTCAGTTTTGATTAAAAATCGAACTGTGTCCAACGGGCTTAATTGTGCGAGCAATGTTTCTCTGAGTTGGCGAAACGATTCGGAATAGAGCCAGCTATTGATTTGCTGGCTTAATTGTGCTGCCAAATCCCGGCATTTTGCCAACTGTTCCGCACGAGAGCTACTAATGGTAATCGCGATCGGCTTAATGCGGAAATCTCCCAAACTGCGGTACACTGACTGCCAGCGATCGTAGTTGTCAGCTATTTCTGGTTTCGGAGGCAGGAAACCTGGGATTTCTACTGTGGCCCGTTCTCCTTCCGGGCCGATTTCCAGAGTAGCTCGCACGCCTTTTGTCAAGTTATCATCTAGCTTTAAGACAACTAATTTTTGCATGGTTGACACTCTCAGGTTTTTGATACACTGAGATTTTTGATTCCTCAAGCCAAATTCCTGGTAAAGGTTTAATTTTAATGCTGAACAGCTTGTAACCAGCGGGCAGATTTAAGCGACAAAATTCTCTGCTATACATATTTCTTTCAGTTTTACCACAACGCTGAAACATTCTCCGCGATCGGCAGCAAATTCCAGTGTCATGTAGCCGTTGTCTTTTTTGACTGCACAAGCTTCCATGACAGTGGTGCCTTCGCCGTCGATGAGTTTCAAAGTCAGGTTGAGCGGCAAGCTGTCTGCTCCGGCGATCGGATGCACCTGTACTTTAATATTAATATCACTATCAGTCGTTGGTGCGATCGCCACCACCAAAGCTACAGATTCGCCGGCTACTCCTACACCCCTATCTAAATTAGGTTTTCCCCGAAAACAGTTGAGAGTTGTTGGTACTGATTCCGAGATATCTGGTGTCAGATGGATCGTCTTAGCCCGCACGATTGCCCTACCATAACGAAAAGCTAAACTAGGTTCTGGTGGTGCTAAAACTTCTGCTACAGACTGCCAATGAGCATCAAAAATATTGTGCAGCCACTGACTGAGTTGTACAGTTGTTTTGCTGCATTTCAGGCCATCCAAATGTAGCAGCAATTTTTCAACACTTTGTAATTTGTCGATCGCCAACTCGCCAGCGATTGCAGTTGCCATAAATCCCAGCAAAATAGCTTCTTTGCTGTTTGTATCGATTTCAACTGCCACTAAACCAATGCGATCGTCAGGTACTTCCAGCGGAATGTCACAAAACTTGCCAGACTTCACAGGGCGGCATTCCAAATAGCCAAATTGAGTTAATTTCAAATCTGCTGCATCGGTGTAAAGGCGCATGGCAGGGTTCCAACTATCGCTGGCTTTCAAATCTGTAGGAATATCCATCATTTCCATGTAATCTTTCACTGCACATACAGCTAAAGTGTTGAAATAAACTTGGTCTCTTTTTTCTGCTGTACTCAATCCTTTAATATTTGAAAAGTTCTCTGCCAGTCGCAGCGCTGCGGTGGTAATCGGCAGTGGAATAGATGATTGCCTGATATTGTTAAGGTTGCCATTCATCGGGATTCTCCTCTTTGAACTATAGTTTTATGATGAAAATTCAAAAACAGACTTTTCTCTAGTCTTTCTCAAAAAGATGAGGTACTCATGGGAATTGGGAATTGAGAATTGGGCATTGGGCATTGGGAATTGGGCATTGGGCATACCTCACCACGATTGATAAGCGCTATATTACTAATTAAAAATTACCCAATTTTCAGGGTTGTTACCCGCTATCTCAAGGCTTTTTGAGCGGCGATATTTTAATTCAAATATAATAAATATCGCTATTAACTATTAACTATTAACTGTTATACCAATTTAATCTTAAGTTGCATAGATCCGATCCCCCTAAATCCCCCTTAAGAAGGGGGACTTTGAGAAGAATCTTGTCCCCCCCTTATTAAGAGGGGTTAGGGGGGATCGGAATTCGCGAGCAGCCTCATAAAAAATTGGTATTAACTGTGAACTGCCAACTGCCAACTGCCAACTGCCAACTGTCAACTGTCAACTGTCAACTGTCAACTGCTATTCTAGATATCCTTGCTTTTTGGCAAAATTTCGCAAGCGGGGCAAACACTCTCTTTTATAAAAGTTGGGCGCGGTTGACGGTGGCAAGTTAAATTCAAGAGCAATATTTTTCCAGGGAGTCTCCGGGGGAAGACGCTTCAAAATTAAGATTTGGCAAGTGACATCGGGGCGTTCTTTGATGTAAACGCTTCTTAACTCTCCCTCTATATCTGCCAGCACCCATTTTTTAGTCTCTTCTAGAATAACTAGCGGACTGTCAGAATGAGTCGGCGGATTTTCGATATTATTTATCGGGTTAATTATTTCTGAGTCGTCTAAATTTGTCGGGAAAATAACTCTATTTTGATCCTTTGCTTCTTCGATACAAAAGTCTCTCAGCCGCATCATGAGATAGTTGCCTAGCCAAGTAATGAGACTGGCTCGATTCGGATCGAAAATTCTTGTGGTATTCTCTTCGCAAACGCAAACATTGCGACAAAAATACACCCAAGTTTGCTGTAGGGCATCGTTATAATGAGGCGTGTTTTCTTGCCAAAGTTTGCCGGATTTGACGATCAGCCTCACTATCTCGCTGAGTTTTTGCCGTCGCATCAAGCTTTTGGGCGGATGCGAACAGGCTTCAGCAACTAGCTGTTTGAGTTGTTGGTTTAAATTGTTCTCCCTATTGTTGGTGTCGGGCATCGGCGAGGGCCTCCTGAAGAGTCTCTGGATGAATGCTAGACACGGCATTTGCTGGTTGAGTTTCCACAATAGAATCGCTGAGTTGATGTTTGGTAGCCAAACAAGTGTTGTCTGATAATCAGTTATCAGCATCCTGCGAGAAATTTTCGCGAAAATTCCACAAAAATTTTTGAAATATTTAGTTGACAAATGCGATCGAATGAGGTAATGATCGATTTTTGAGGCTGTGCCGCGCGTGTGTCCTTTGTCTTCTGTGCGTTTGTGGGCCACAGCCCCGAATTTTGCTAGCCGGAAAGTCGATCGACCTTTTATGCCCAACGAACGACTTGCTTATTTGCTGAGAAATTATATACTTTGTCAAGTTAAGAAATATTTTTTTGATTGATCCAGGAGTAAGCAAAACAAATGTACATCGTACAAATTGCCTCAGAGTGCGCCCCCGTCATCAAAGCAGGCGGTTTGGGGGACGTAGTTTATGGGTTGAGTCGGGAGTTGCAGAATTCCGGCCACGCCGTCGAAATTATTCTGCCCAAGTATGACTGCATGAGGTACGACCACATTTGGGGGCTGCACGATGCCTATCGGGATTTGGCGGTGCCCTGGTACGGTGGCGAAATCCTTTGCGATGTCTATTGTGGCTGGGTGCACGGGGTATTGTGTTTTTTCATCGAACCTCGATCGCAAGATAACTTTTTTAACCGCGGCTGTTATTACGGTTGCAACGATGACAATATGCGGTTTGCGTTTTTTAGCAAAGCTGCTTTGGAATTTTTGCTCAGAAGCAACAAGCGCCCGGATGTGATTCACTGTCACGACTGGCAAACTGGCTTGATTCCAGTCATGCTGTTTGAAGTTTATAAATACAATTGGATGGAAAATCAGCGAGTCTGCTACACCATTCACAATTTCAAACATCAAGGAATGGGCGGAAGTGAGATTTTGGAAGCAACGGGTTTGAATCGCCCGGATTATTATTTTCAGTACGATCGCCTGCGAGATAATTTTAACCCCTTTGCCCTCAACTTTATGAAAGGCGGCATTGTGTACTCAAACTTTGTCACCACGGTTTCGCCGCACCACGCTTGGGAAGCTCACGTCGGCGAGTTCGGCTACGGTTTGGGCCACACTCTGCATATATATCAAGACAAGTTTCGCGGGGTACTCAACGGCATCGATTACGACGTGTGGAATCCCGAGAGCGATCGCTACATTCAGCACCACTACACTCAGGAGGATTTGGCAGGAAAAGCCGAAACTAAAACAGCTTTGCGCGATCGGCTGTTAATGCGCGATGCTGACAAGCCTCTGATTACCTTTATCGGTCGTTTGGACGACCAAAAAGGCGTTCACCTCGTCCACCATGCAATTTATTACTGTCTGAGCAAAGGCGCGCAATTCGTACTTTTGGGTTCGGCGACGGAAGCGGGAATTAACGCGCATTTCCAGCACGAAAAATGGGTTTTAAATGACAATCCCGACTGCCATTTGGAACTCGGTTTTAATGAGGAACTGTCGCACTTAATTTACGCGGGTGCGGATATGATTGTGGTGCCGAGCAATTACGAACCCTGCGGGCTGACTCAGATGATCGGGTTGCGGTACGGTACGGTGCCTGTGGTGCGGGGCGTGGGCGGTTTGGTGAATACGGTGTTCGATCGCGATTACGACACCAACCACTTACCCGAAGAGCGCAACGGCTACGTATTTCACCAAACAGACTACTACGCTTTAGAGTCGGCGCTCGATCGGGCGATCGGATTGTGGTATGACTATCATGATGAATTTGAAAAGCTCATGATTCAAGGTATGAATTGCGATAATTCGTGGAAATATCCAGCTAAAGACTATGTGGAAATTTACGAGTTAATTCGACACAAATAAGTTAGTCATTGGTCATTAGTCATTAGTCATTAGTCATTAGTCATTGGTCATTTGTCATTAGTCATTGGTCATTTGTCAACTGATTAACGCTGTCAACTGTCAACTGTCAACTGATTAACGCTGTCAACTGATTAACGCTGTCAACTGTCAACTGTCAACTGTCAACTGATTAACGCTGTCCACTGAGATAATGTTTTGGGCGAAAAGGCGGGGGCGGAAAGTACGAATGCAGCTTGTAGGGTTTTCTTGCCTGTCGGTGCGAAGTGCGATCGCACAAGATAGAAGTATAGAAATTAAACGGCTGGTGTTCGCCCGCCCTACACAAAATGAACTCACAACAACTAGAACAACAAGTAACAATCATTCAAGACGAAGCAGCAGCAGGAAATTCAGCTAACCCAACAGTTGAAACTCCTTTATTCGCCTCAGAGTTCGTAACAGAGGAAAAAGTTAGAGTGGAAGAATTTAAGATTAGCGCTGACAGTTTAATTGGTAAAGTCAAAGAACTAATTGAGCAAGGAAAACTCCGCCGCCTCGTCATCAAAAACTCAGAAGGGCGGATTTTAGCAGACATTCCGCTGATGGCGGGATTGGTAGGCGGTGTTGCAGGGAGTGTAGTCTTTCCAATTGCTGCTGTATTGGCAACAGTTGGGGCAGTTGTCGCTCATTTGAGTGTGGTTATCGAGCGAAAAGAGTAATAGGTACGTAGTTGCGCTTTAGCGCTCTTCTCTTATATATTCAAAAGAGCGCCCAAGCGCAACAACATACCAGAGTTATAAAAGGTACGTAGTTGCGCTTAAGCGCTCTTCTCTTATATATTCAAAAGAGCGCTGAAGTGCAACAACATACCAGAGTCATAAAAGGTACGTAGTTGCGCTTAAGCGCTCTTCTCTTATATATTCAAAAGAGCGCCCAAGCGCAACAACATACCAGAGTTATAAAAGGTACGTAGTTGCGCTTAAGCGCTCTTCTCTTATATATTCAAAAGAGCGCCCAAGCGCAACAACATACCAGAGTTATAAAAGGTACGTAGTTGCGCTTTAAAAGAGCGTTGAAGCGCAACTACATACGCCCGCACCCGTAATTTTTATTATTTTCTTTGAGAATATTTGGTTGCCGGGAATTATATTGCATCCGGTTATATTAAACCTGTTTATTCTCACGATCCAGAGATCGGAAAGTTCATTCAGTCGGGAATTATTGTTTCCTCGGCGCGAGTTGTATTTGTGTTAGAGTACAAATTCTAGTTGTGCGATCGCGCGATTTCTCGCATCTTCGATGGAGTCGATCGCACTTTTGGCAAAAACTTGGCTTTTGGCAACAAATCGGCGATCGTTCAAATGGTCGTAAGCTTCCCAATTACCGCTAACTTCGCGATCGTGCCACAGAAACCAGCCGCGGTAGATTTCCCCGCTATCAATATCATCGCACAGCACCAGCCAATCATCACCCGTGAGAGCGCTGTTATCTAAGGCTACCAATTCAACCCACGCTAATGCAGTGCAGGCATCGATCGCATCAGCATCAACGGAGTTAGATTCTGTAGCGGTAGATTGTGGCGAGCAAAGTGTAGACTTCATAAATTCTCCTGAATGAAATAAATGGATTTATGCTATTTATGCAACTGATGGGGGACAGCAATTGGAAAAATCGTATTCTGATGAATTTGCGGTTGGTCAAATTTACCAGCGGCCGATGCTTCTGTTAAATTATTAAGTGTATTAATTGTCACAATTGAAGCAGTTCCTAAGGCGGCCATTGCCAATCGGTGTAGAATTTTGTTCATGGTGATGCTCCTGGGTTTTCCTTGATGTATCTACTCTAAAAAAAATCAGTGGTTGCTCGCAGGGGAGATTGGGGAGTTAAGATTTTTTTTGCTTTTCAAATATATTCACAGGTTGAAGCCGTTATCAGGACAGAGTTTGAGAAAGTCGATCGCCTAAAAACCCTCTACAAGTAAAATTACTTAAATTCCGGCGGGCTGACTATCTCCCTTAAAATCGCTTAAAATAGGAACTTAAGGTGTTAAAGTTCCTAGATTCCTTCCCATTTCAGTGCAACAGAAGTGCTCAAGTCAAAACGCGATCGCGGTCGAATTCTCACAGCCCCTGGCTTAAAGAAACTTAATGAGGCGCTCCAAGAATGGTCTGACCGATATAACATTAGAGGTACTCTGACGGAAATCGAGGCCGAGTCGGGCGTTGGCGCGGATACTGTCAGCAAAATTAAGCAGGGTAGAGAAGGTGCGGATCTCAGCAAACTGCGACAGTTGTTCGCGGCGTTTGAGCTGACTCTGACGAATGGCGACCATCGATCGGCTAAACTAGACGATGCCGAAGATGTCGCTGAGTCGGACAATTTGCCCGCAGCGGGGGAAACCGCCAGCAGCAGCAACAGAAGTGTTAAAGTATTTGTGAGTTATCGCAGCGCCGAACCCGATCGCGAGTTGGGAAAACAGCTAGAAACGGCGTTAAGTGCGATCGGGCATACAGTCTTCACCGCAGAAAATAATATTAGATTGGGAGATAATTGGTTCGATCGCATAAACTACTTCCTCAAAGAATGCGATTATTTGCTATTGCTATTGCCGCCAACAGTCAGTCAAAGTGAACTGCTAACCTATCAAGTTCAGCAAGCCAAAGAACTTCAAGACTCTCGCCCTGACAAGAAACCAATAATTTTACCGATTCGCGTCGGTTTTCCCTTGAACGTACCTCTAAACCACGATTTGCGGGGCTATCTGTACCGAATCGAACAGAGGGAATGGCAAACGGATGCCGACACTTCAATTCTGATCGAAGAAGTGTTGAAATTGCTAGCAGAAACTCCCGCACCAGTCAAAGAACAACCGGAAGATTTTAGAGCAAAACAGGTATTAGAAATTAGTAGCGACGAAATACCTCTACCCGCCGCGGAACCGGAATTACCGGGAGGACAAGTCGATGTCGCTTCTCAATTTTATGTAGAACGTCAGCCAATTGAAGAACGCTGCTATCAAACTATTGTACAGCCCAGCGCCTTAATTAGAATCAAAGCACCGAGGCAAATGGGCAAAACATCCTTAATGGCAAGAATTTTGCATCACGGATCGCGTCAAGGTTATTGCACAGTGCCGCTAACTTTTCAGTTAGTAGATAAAAGTGTATTCGCCAACTTAGATAAATTCTTAAAATGGTTTTGCGCTTACGTCGGGCGCGAATTGCACTTAGCCAATCAATTAGACGATTATTGGGACGATATTTTTGGCAGCAAAGTCAACTGCAAAGATTACTTTGAGAAATACATCTTACCCCAAATCGACAGTCCTCTAATTTTAGGATTAGACGAGATCGATCGCGTTTTCCAATATCCCGACATCGCCGAAGACTTTTTGGGACTGCTGCGGGCGTGGCACGAAGAATCGAAGCGGCGGGACATCTGGAAAAAACTGCGATTAATAGTCGTTCACTCCACCGAAGTGTACATCCCTATGAACATCAATCAATCGCCCTTCAACGTCGGCTTACCCGTAGATTTACCCGAATTCAACCCTCAGCAAATCCAAGACTTAGCAGCGCGGCACAACTTGAATTGGTCAGAAACCGAAGTTGAGCAACTGACGGCAATAGTCGGCGGTCATCCGTATTTAGTACGAGTTGCACTATATCATATTTCGCGAGGCGATCTGACACTTGATGAATTAAAAGAAAGTGCGTTAGCGAAGCCCTCGAAGAGGATCGCCGATGCGGGCATTTACAGCGATCATTTGCGCCGCCAGTTGTGGAATTTAGAAGAATACCCAGAATTAGCCGAAGGAATGAGAGAGATTGCGGTGGCGGATTCTGGGGTGCAATTAAAGGCGATTCAGGCGTTCAAGTTGGACAGTTTGGGGTTGGTAAAGTTGCAGGGAAACGAGTGCGTGCCTAGGTGCGAGTTGTACCGGCAATATTTTCGATCGCACTTAAGCGCGATCGGGTAATATTAATTTTGGGTGAAAAATCTCCGCTCGAAATCGGCGGTTGAAACCGCTACTACACAAACAAAATCTGCCTTCGCGGATTAAGAGATAATCAGCTTAAAACATCCCATGAACGATATTTTTTTGATAACTTCCGACAATTGGCTAGATTGGATAACCGTGTTTGGCTATCTAGGTTTTACTGTTTTCGTTATGTGGCGAATTTTGGCGGCAAAGTAGATATGTGTTAAAATCAGGTACAATTCTCACTAAATCAACTCCTGCATACTAATTATGTCGCCCGTGGAAAGTGTCGCAGCAATTCCTATACGGTTGTTTTTGAAGAATTGAACCGCAGAGGGCGCAGAGGGCGCAGAGGAAGAGGAGAGAGAGATGAATCCTCAACTTGTAGGGTGCGTCAGACGAAGTTTTAGGGCGATGATTAAAAATTCCGGTTCTGACGCACCCTACTAATTGACTGTAGGGTGCGCCAGACAAAGTTTTAGAGAGTTTTTTTAGGGCTGTATTTAGATATCATCATCTCATATATTTCATAATTTTCTCGATCGAAACAGCAAAAAAATACTTTTGGAGCAGCACCATTGTTTTGTATATATTCCGAGCATACCTTCACTGCAATCTCACTTGCTAGAGCTTTAGGAAAGCTGTAAATACCGGTGCTAATGCAAGGAAATGCCAAACTCTCAAACTCTCGCTCTGTGGCAATTTGCATACACTTACGGTAACACTCGGCTAAGAGTTCCGGTTCTCCATCATTACCCTTTCGCCATACTGGCCCTACTGCGTGAATGACGAAGCGTGCAGGCAATTTATATCCCTTAGTTAGTTTAGCATCTCCAGTCTTGCATCCTCCCAGCAATCGGCATTCGTCATAAAGTTGCGATCCTGCTGCTCTGTGTATTGCTCCATCTACTCCACCACCACCAAGCAAGCTGCTATTTGCAGCATTCACGATCGCATCTACTTCGAGTTTTGTGATGTCGCCCAAAATAACTTTCATATTTATTGGCATAGTAAACTGTAGACAAGTTTAGCAAAGAAACTCGTTATCTAGTTTTCTTCTCTCAATTTTCGCAAAATCGGAATTTGTTCCAACTGTTCCGATCGCAAACTATCCCAGTTTAACCCAGTTGGACGCGGATAAGTTGTATTAGTCTCAATTACCTCGTCAGCAGTCACAATCCAATTCAGCGCCCAATCGTGAGGCTGCATCGGCAAACGCGAATCTTCTACAATTTGCAAAGGATGCACTGTAGTCACAATCGGCGTATCGATTTCTACTAATCCGAATTCTGTCAGCATCGCCAACTCCAAATCGGCAAATCCTGCACCTTTGCCGGTTCTTCCCCCGTTGCGCGTCACGGCTACACAGCCGACTATTGCTAAGTCGATCGCCTCCATGTCTGCAAAACTGACCAATTTTCCGCAACTGAGGGCTTTACGGGCGATCGCGCTTTCGGCAATAGATACACTTTGTCTCTGCAAATCCTCGGCTGTTAATTCGACAAAACAGCGATCGTCTGTCAAGCGCGGTACAGCCATATACAAGCGTTTTCCATCTTGCAAAGCCCGCATCCGCACTGGAATTTGCGCCGCATCGGGATTGCATTTAATCGTTTTCGCCTGTTGCCAAATCGGTAAACTCGCCAATTTTTCAGCCGCCAACTCGGCACCGACAAAATTGGGAATATGACCAAAAGAATCGCCAACAGATGCGGTTTGATCTTTCAGTAAAGACCAAATTTCCGTTCTTAACTTGTCTTTGTCGCGGTGATATCCAATCCAATCTGTTTTCATGCTATATTATGGTACAATATATTATCCAAAATTTTACTTAAATTCTTCAGTCCGCGAAGGCGGACTTCGTTCGTGTAGACGCGGTTTCAACCGCCGAATGACTAAAATGTAATTTTTAAAATTTACCATTTTATTCTATGAATTTTACCACAAAACCCAGTTATTATCAAGTCGGTGGCAGTCTGACAAATAATGCTCCGAATTACGTCAAGCGTCAAGCAGATGACGACTTTTATAACGGATTGAAGGCGGGGGAATTTTGCTATGTTTTGAATTCCCGCCAAATGGGTAAATCTAGCTTGCAGGTGCGGACAATTCAGCGACTGAGAAATGAGGGAATTGCTTGTGCTGCGATCGACATTTCGGAAATTGGCAACCGCGGCGTAACTCCCGAACAGTGGTATGCTGGGCTTCTCCGCATTCTCGAAAATAACTTTAATCTGTCGGATATTGTCAACGTGCGGACTTGGTGGCGCGATCGCAATTTTTTAACTCCGGTGCAAAGATTGAGCGAATTCATCGAAACCGTGTTGTTACTCAATATTTCCACCAATATTGTCATCTTTATCGACGAAATCGACAGCATTCTCGCCCTGGATTTTCCCGCCGATGATTTTTTAGCCCTAATTCGATCGTGCTATAACAAGCGTGCCAATAACTCGGAGTTCGATCGCCTAACGTGGGCTCTCCTAGGTGTAGCATCGCCGACGGATTTGTGCCGCGACAAGAATCTGGGCAGCAACACGCCTTTTAATATCGGTAGGGCGATCGAATTAACTGGTTTTGACGAAACAGAAGCTCAACCGCTAGCAGCGGGGTTAGCGGAGCTTACAGACAGTTCTGCTGAAGTTTTGAGAGAGGTTTTGTATTGGACGGGCGGGCAACCGTTTTTGACTCAAAAGCTGTGCAAACTTTTATTTGAAAATGTACATTTAACCCCGGATTTACCCCCCCCAGCCCCCCCTTGTCAAGGGGGGGAGCAAGAGCGAGTCAATAATCCGCGAGAGTGGGTTGAGGAAGTGGTGCGGTTGAAGATTGTGGAGAATTGGGAATCTCAGGATGTGCCCGAACATTTGTCTACAATTCGCGATCGACTGTTTCGAGAAAACCAGCGGATTGTCAGAAGACTCGGATTGTACCAGCAAATTTTAGAGCAAGTTGAAATCGTCCCCGATGGTAGTGCGGAACAAATGGAATTGCGATTAAGCGGATTAATCGTCAAACGCCGAGAAAAATTAACTATTTCTAATCCTATTTATCAAGCTGTCTTTAACCAAGACTTAATCGCCAAAAACTTAGAAAAACTCTTGCCTTACTCCGAAGCTATCAAAGTCTGGCTGAACTCTAACTCTCAAGATGACTCCCAACTGTTGCGCGGCGAAGATTTGCAATCAGCATTGGTTTGGGCGGCAGACAAAAGTTTGAGAAACGAAGACTTTCAATTTTTGACAGCCAGCCAAAAACTGATTTTGAGCGACCAAAATCAACTGCTGCTGGCAGCTAAACTAGAAACCCAAACAGCGACGCGCGATGCCGAAACAGCTTTGAGTGAAGCTGGTGCAGCCAAGCAAAAAGCCCAACAGTGGATCGGCATCGGTTCGGCGGTACTCGCCGGATCGTTGATTGGGGCGATCGGCTTTTCAACTCTCGCTTACCAGCGGTTTAAACTAGCACAAGCCAGTATTGAAATCGAACAAAATGGCAGCGATGCTTTACTATTGGCGGTATCTCAAAAAAACGAGAGCAGCGAAGCTTTATCGGAAGCTTTGCTGAGGGCGATCGCCTCTGGAAAAAAATTAAGAACATTTGTTGAAAATAAACAACATCTCGAACAATATCCGGCAACTAGACCGCTGTTAGCCTTACAAGTTATTCTCGACAAAATTAGCACGAAACAGCAGATAAAAACACCGTCGCTTCCACCAAGAAAGATGAATTGGCGAGCTCATATAGGTGCTGTTACCAGCATTTGTTTTAGCCCCGATGGTAAAATTTTGGCAACCGCAGGAATAGACGATAGAGTAAGAATTTGGAACTTTTACGGGCAGAAGCTTGCTGAATGGAAAGCTTTACAGCAGTCAGTGAATATGGTAAGCTTTAGCCCAGATGGTAAATTTTTAGCGACTGCCGGAAGCGATAGCACAGTTAAGTTCTGGAATTTGTCAGGGAAAAAGATTTCTCAGTTGAAAGGAATTGAAGGCTCTGTTAACAGTATTAGTTTTAGTCAGACAGAAAAGTTATTTGCAGCAGCAGGAATCGATAGCAGTTCGGCAATTTGGAACTTGTCAAAACTCCCAAAAGTAATCTCATCTAGCATAAAGCTTCCCGGTCACAATGGTTTAGTTAGAAGCGTTAATTTTAGCCCCAGCGGCGATTTTTTGACGACTTTAGACGGCAAATCTACAGTGCGAGTTTGGGATTTGTCGGGAAAACTGGAAAAAACTCTGCCGGTGCAGGCAATTGGTATCAGTTTCAGTCGTAATCCACAGCAGTATCGCTTTGCTACAGTAACATTAAACGGCAAAGTCGGGCTGTGGAATCTGTCAGCAAAAAAATTAGTTAGTGAATTTGAAACCTTGCATTTAGATGCCAAATTAATTAGTTTTAGTCCCGACGGAGAAAGGCTGGCTACTGTGGGAATTGATAAGACTGTGCGGCTGTGGAATTTAGCGGGGCGCCCGGTTGCTCAATTTACCTTTGAGGAGAATGTTGTTAGTGTCGGTTGGAGTGGAGATGGCAAGCAAATTGCTGTAGCTGGCAGCAATGGTACTGTCTGGTTGAGACAGGTTGAAGGGTTGGAAGAATTGCTGAAGCAAAGCTGCGATTTTCTGGGCAGTAAACCGGAATATTTGAGAAGGGTTTCGACTATCTGCAAGTAGCAATATAGCCTTTCTCAAAAAAGATAAGGTACGTTGTTGGGCTTTAGCCCTCTTATATTATTATATAGTAAGCGAGATAGCCTCAAAAACTCCATTTACAGTAATACCTCATTTTTCTGATAAATGCTATATCCGCACCCTATAAATACTGTCCCAGGTTAACTGTCAAAATCGATCGCGACGCACCAAACAAATACTCCCGGTTTGTAGGGTGTGTTCGGTGCGTCGCTATGAGATTGTCGCTTTTTTTTGGGGGATAATCCATGGCGACGCACCCTACAAATACTGTCAACTGTCAACTGTCAACTGTCAACTGTTTAATTTACCTTGACAGGGGAAACACTTACATTAGGATTTTTCACTCTTCTTAAAAGTTCTTGTCTGGCTTGTTCGGGATTTTGCCCTTTTGGGACTTGATATAATAATCTACAGGAACCGTCTTGAGGATTAGCTGCACAAATAATTAGTTGACCGCTGGCAGATGCACCTGCTGTGACAATATTGTCCCAGCTTCCTTGGCCTTGCGAGTTGTTGAGAATTCCCGAGACTCGGGTGCAGCGAGTAATGGCGTCTTCTCCTGATTCATTGAAATAGTTATCAGCTACCCACAGAATAACGGGAATATTTTTGCCTTGTTGGACAGCAATTGTGGCCGGGCGGCCACCAGCAGCGCCACAGAAAAATGACGGAGTTTGGGCAAAAGCCTGACTGTTTGCTAAAATCGGAGCTGCAATGGCAATAATTGACACACTAAAAGCTGACTTTAAAAGCCGAAATTTCATGGGCGGTAATAAGCTTTTTCATTTATGGTTACTAATACTCTAAAAAGTTAGACTGCTGCTTGCCGGGAAGATTAGGCATTTAGGGAAAAAAATAAAAATTATTCTGTCAAGTTTTGCCGTAAGCGTTGCCCGGGCGAGACGATCGCCCATACTACCATTATCCAGACCAAAACCCACGGAAAATCCCTCGCTGACAAAGGCTGTGGCAAAAAATACGCGCACTCGCAGGGGATCGATCGCGAAGGTATAAGGTAAAGGTAAGGTTCTTAGCAGTTTTTGGCGATCGCCCCGTCCTTCCTCAGTCCGCCCCCCTAAATGGGAACCTGTGTTAGCATCAATAAAAATCTTCTCTTTAATAATCAACAATGGGCAATGTTCTGGTGCTGAATGCCTCCTACGAACCGCTCAACATCACCAATTGGCGAAGAGCGGTAGTTTTGTTGCTGAAAGGAAAAGCAGAACAGGTAGAACATAACGGGAAATTTATTGCGCCAAACTTCCCGCTACCAACTGTGATTCGACTGCGGCATTACGTCCGAGTTCCCTATAAGGATATTCCGCTTACCCGCCGGAACATCTTGCACCGTGACGCCCACTCTTGTCAATACTGTGGCTACACCGGGGACGATTTGACCCTGGATCACGTCATTCCCCGATCGCGCGGGGGAGGCGAAAGTTGGGAAAACCTCGCTACCGCCTGCGTGCGCTGCAATGTCAATAAAGGCAGTCGCACCCCGAAAGAAGCAGGAATGCTGCTGCGGTATCCGCCCAGGAAACCTCACAGCGGTCTTTATTTTGAAGTAACTAGGCACGTTAAGAGTGGTATGCACCAAGAATGGCAAAAATATGTAATCGGCCTTTGAAACCCCTGTCGCAAGAAAGCGCGGGGGTTTTTTGCGGAAGTTTTGAGTTGCAGGCGTGGCGCCATGAGTGCGTCGGGCCAATAGTTTTGAGTTGAAAAGTTAAGTAATTAAAGAGAGAATTTATATCAATTCCGGTTGCACCGTCAGGTGATGTTGACTGTTGACTGTTGACTGTTAACTGTTGACTGTTAACTGTTGAGAGTTTAAACAATACCAATGCAACCGGAAACGATTTTATCTCTTAACTCCGGTTTCTGTTAAGAAATATTGGGTTTGACAGCGCGGCACCTACAAAGAAACCGGGTTTAATTGGTTTTGGCGCGCAAATCCTGAAAGAATTAAATTGTGTATTTTTAACAATGAAAGACCACCAGCCTACCAATTCAGATGAAGTATCTGACAACCACGAAGCTGAGGTTGTACCATCCGCGAGTGTACCTGGGAAACGGCGCAGCAAAGCCGAAGTTGCTTCGGAAGACGATCGCGCCAGTCTGCGCGGGGAATTACTCGATCGCAAAATCGAGCAATTGCGCCAAATGTTCGATCGGCACAGAGGCGATCGCCAGTTAATATTATTGCAAGATTTTCCCGACCCCGACGCACTTTCGAGCGCTTGGGCTTACAAATTAATCGCCGAACAGTACGATATTCAATGCGAGATTATCTACGCCGGCGCCCTCAGCCACCAAGAAAATATTGCCTTAGTTAAATTGACAGGCTTACCGTTGCAGCGGTGGACGCTGGAAACGACAAAAACGAAGGATTTGTCGGCGTATCAGGGCTGCGTTTTTATCGACAACCAAGGCACGACTTGTAACTTAACTGAGTTTATTTTAGGGGCAGGAGTGCCGATCGCAGCAGTAATCGACCACCACAGTTTGCAGGGGGAAATGAACGCAGAATTTACGGATTTGCGTCCGGATATCCGCGCTACAGCCACGATTTTTACCGAGTATTTGCAGGCTGGAATGGTGGCTTTTGACGGTAGTGTCAGCCAGCACGTCAAGTGTGCTACGGCTTTGATGCACGGTTTGCGATCGGATACCAATGCCCTCAGACAAGCACAGGAGGAGGACTTTTTAGCTGCGGCTTATTTGAGCCGATTTTATGACCCGCAGTTGCTGAATGCGGTGTTACAGTCGTCTCGTTCTAAATGGGTGATGGATGCGATCGAGCGATCGCTCAAACACCGCATTGTCAAGAACAATTTCTCGATCGCGGGCATCGGCTACCTCCGCTATGACGATCGAGATTCCATTCCCCAAGCAGCGGACTTTTTGGTAACAGAAGAGAACGTACATACAGCCGTTGTCTATGCAATTGTGCACGACAAAGACGAAGAAATCGAAGTAGTAATCGGATCGCTGCGAACGAACAAACTGACTCTTGACCCCGATGAATTTATTAAAGAAGCCTTCGGTCAAGATGCTCAAGGACGCTTTTTTGGCGGTGGAAGAAGTCAAGCGGGCGGTTTTGAAATTCCGGTAGGATTTCTTTCGGGTGGAAATGAGAATAGCGATTATGCAAGGCACAAATGGGAAGTATTCGATTCTCAAATTAAGCAAAAATTAATGAGTTTAATTAGTCCTACCGATAATCCAGTTTACGATCGTTAAAGTTTGTATAGCCTTTCTCTCCAAGACTAAGGTACGTTGTTGGGCTTCAGCCCTCTGGTGGTGATGCTACACTCAGCTCGCCGACGCACCAAAAACTCCAATAACAGTTATACTTCATCTTTTTGAGAAGGTACGTTGTTGGGCTTGAGCCTCCTTGTGGTGATGGTACACTCAGCTCGCCGACGCAGCAAAAAGTTCAATAATACTCATACTTCATCTTTTTGAAAAAGTTTATAGCCCTTCTCAAAAAGAAGAAGTATGTCTAATCATGGGTGATTGCTAATTGCTAATCGATATTCACTAAATGAACAAATAGTTATATAAGATATCCCTCGAAAGTTTTTGTCGGATTATCGCTAAAGAATTCGGTTTATTCATATTTTTTATACAAAAAAAGTAAGTTGTTGCGCTTTAGCGCTCTATTTTAGACTAATAGAGCGCTAAAGCGCAACAACGTACCTTTAACGTACTTTTGAAGTAAACCTGACGACAGCGCAGGATTGTAAGGCAGTTGTACAATGAATAGGGCGAAAATGCGATCGCACCAAATCTCAAAAAAAGTGCGATCGCAAAACTATCAAAAAGGACAGCGACAGTGCATCTCTACCTAGTCCGTCACGGCATCGCAGCGGAACCCGAAGAATATGATACAGACGAGGAACGGCCCCTAACTAAAGAGGGCGATCGTAAAACCCGAAAAATCGCCCAGCGGCTGTACGAGATCGAAATTCAGTTCGATCTGATTCTTACCAGTCCCCTACTGCGCGCCACACAAACCGCCCAAATCCTGCTGTCAGCGGGTCTGAGTTCCAAAATAGAAGAATCCATCCCCCTCGCACCTTCAGGAGACATCGGGGACTGGCTGAGGTGGTACAAGCAGTGGCAGGAAACAGGGAACCGCAGCTTGGCCCTAGTGGGCCACCAACCAGATTTGGGCAATTGGGCTGAAACTTTACTTTGGGGTCGATCGCACGACGCGCTGATTGTCAAAAAAGCAGGTATCATCGGCTTAATTCTCCCCGAAACTGGCTCCCCAGTCGGCCGCAGCCAAATGTTCTGGCTGACTGGGCCCAAGTTTTTGCTCTCCTAGAAACGGCGAATCGCCCTCTTAAACCCAGATTTTCGGGCGCAGAAAGCGGGTGGGAGGGGCGAAAATATCTAGCGGTGCGATTGATAACTGGGTTGAAAAATCCCGTTTCTGAGCGGCGGAGTGCCTGAGTCGCGATCGAATTATTCTTGGTCGAGACGGTGACACGATCTTGCTTTCTGCTAATGTAATTTGATTAGATTCAACTCACACAACACGGTATCGCAATGGTCGTCGGCGAATTCAAACCAGGCTTAGAAGGTGTTCCCGCCACCTTGTCCAGTATTAGTTACGTAGATGGACAAAATGGGGTGCTGGAATATCGCGGGATTAGCATCGAGGAACTAGCACTCAAAAGTTCCTTTGTGGAAACGTCATATTTATTAATCTGGGGTGTACTTCCAACAAAGGAAGAACTAGAAGCTTTCGAGCATGAAATTCGCTATCACCGCCGGATCAAATATCGCATCCGCGACATGATGAAATGCTTTCCCGAAAGAGGACATCCAATGGATGCCCTGCAAGCTTCAGCAGCGGCTTTAGGTTTATTTTACTCGCGCCGAGCTCTGGCTAACCCAGCATACATTCGAGAAGCTGTAGTGCGGCTGCTAGCTAAGATTCCCACAATGGTAGCAGCGTTCCAGCAAATGCGGCGGGGTAATGACCCGCTGTTGCCGAGAGATGACTTAAACTACTCAGCTAACTTTCTGTATATGCTCAACGAGCGAGAACCCGATCCGCTGTTGGCTAATATTTTTGATGCTTGTCTGACTCTCCATGCGGAACATACTATCAATGCCTCTACATTTTCGGCAATGGTAACAGCTTCGACGCTAACAGATCCTTACGGGGTGATTGCTTCAGCAGTTGGCACTTTGGCGGGGCCGCTGCATGGGGGAGCGAATGAAGAAGTGATTGAGATGTTGGAGCAAATTGGTTCTGTAGAAAACGTGCGGCCTTTTGTCGAGAAGTGCGTTGAAAATAAGGACAAAATCATGGGTTTCGGACACCGAGTTTATAAGGTGAAAGATCCGAGAGCAACTATTCTCCAAGGGTTAGCCGAAAAGTTGTTTGACAATTTTGGTCGCGATGATTATTACGACATTGCTGTCAAGTTGGAAGAAGTCGTTGAAGAGAAATTGGCTCACAAAGGAATTTATGCTAATGTAGATTTCTATTCTGGTCTGGTTTACCGGAAAATGGGAATTCCGACGGACTTGTTTACACCAGTTTTTGCGATCGCCCGAGTTGCCGGTTGGCTTGCCCACTGGAAGGAACAGCTAGAGACAAACCGCATTTACCGCCCGACTCAAATCTATACGGGGACTCACGGCGAGCCTTATATTGCGATCGAGGAAAGACTGCCATCTTAACCTCAAAGCTGTAGCCGTAGGGTGCGTGGCCTTGCAAAAATCTGTCAATAAAAATTGACTTTTCGAGTAGCGACGCACCTTACCAAAATTTTGGGTTTGTTTCCTCATCTCTGGAAAAAAACAGGTGCGTCGCCATGAGATTGTCGCTGTTGATGAAGGATTGTCGATGGCGACACACCCTAGGGCTTGACTTCAAATGACGTAATTTCGTCGATGCACATGGCAAAAAATTGCACAATGCGTAAGTCATATACAAATGTCAGCTAATCGCTATGAATCAAGTTCAGATTTACATGCCACCACCATTGAATTGGCAAGATTTTGAAACGTTGATCGAAGAGATCGCTAAAACTAAATATTCTCCAGATTCAGTGCAAAGTTATGGTGGACAAGGACAAGCCCAACATGGTATTGATGTATACGCTGTAGACCATTATGGTAAACATATAGGTATACAGTGTAAACAGACAAAACAAAAAGAGAAAATTACAGAAGGCATAATTACCACTGAAGCCAAAAAGGCAAATTCGTTTTTGCCTGCGTTAAGCTTGCTCATAATAGCTACAACTCAGAACACTGACGCTAAGTTACAAAACGTTATTAATATAATCAACCAAAATAACACTTATAATTTCAAGATTCAGATATGGTTTTGGGATGACATTAATCGTGATATTAATCGATCGTTTTCAGTAATGTATTCTTGTTATAAAGAGTTTCAGAATCAGTTTGGTATAAGTGAGACTAAAAATCATCTAAATATTTTGCGCTTGGCGTTCGATAGACCAGCATTCAAAGATGATTTTTTGCATGAACGTAACTATGATGATTTTGAGCAGGCACTTGCATCAACTAAACAAATGCTTAAAACTGGTTTTTTATTCGACCGTTGGAGCAAGTCAATGATAGCCAATTGTGTTCCAATCGAGATGATTGGCGATCCAGAATATAAAGAAGTTATAGACAAGATAGAAAAGAAAGTCGAAAAAATATACCAAATGTACTTGCGAGATAAAAGGAAATTCATTCAAGAGCCGCAGTTAAGAGAAGATTGTGCAGGCAAGTACAACATACAGAGACGAGAATTAATAAAGATTTTAAATAAAATGTTTGAGTCAAAAGGTCTCAACCCTATTGTTATATCCTATTAAGCTTAAGAAATGCCTAACAATCGCTTGCAGGAGAATTTGAAGCGTGGCGTTATGCCGAACCGCGAAGTCAGTTTAGATTAACTGTTTCAATTCGAGATTAAGCGATCAAAAATAGTTGATTCCATTTTTCAGTTCGGATAGATTATTGGCGATCGCCCTCCAAAACACATCAAATTATTTGAGAATATTTGTTGTTGGATGGAATAGCGATCGCCACCAGCAAACTTGAGAAGATGATTGTTGAGGCGATCGCTAAAGTTAAGAATTGAGAAGCGATCGGGGCATAACAAATCATTGGAGCGGACAAAGTTGTAATATTTTGGTTGAGAGCAAAAGTAAATCTGCCACTCAATTCAGCCGTTAGGCGGCTTCATCCTCTGGTAAAGACATTACTTCTAAAAAGCTTGTGAGTTAGCATAGATATCTGTGCTTTTGGCTGATAAAGAGGTTATAATTTCGTTTGAAGCCACTGCGCTATTGTTTTTCTACTTGCTTATTATTATTATGTCCATTGATTTCAGTTCTAGAACATTGGGAAAGTATGCAACGTGTTTACTAGATTTTCTGATGAATTTACCAGATTTTCTGATGAACCACCAGGTTTTTCAGCAGAATACGGTGTTTGCAACAGTGGTTGCAGGACTTACTACTGGATTAGGAATAGTTTTGGGCAACTTGATAATCAACAGCTTTAAGTACAAAAATTTAATCGAAGACATCTCAAAAGTATTTGATTTAGTGGTAAGTAGTCAAATAACTGATCTTTATAACATCCGGATGACGTGTGAGAGCATAAGAAACAGATGGACTACTCATGGTGACACTATTATTAGCTTACAAAAGAATATTGTTGTACGTGATCGAAGTATTGAAGAGAGAAGAGGTTTATTAAAAGATACAGCAATAATTAAGGATCGAGAGATTACTATAAAAAATGATGATTTGTATCAAGGGAAATTGTATGATGTAAAGCTGTTCAAGTCTGATAATTTAGAGTTTATTGTAAGATATTTTCGCAAGCTCAAAGTTATCCTTGAAGATTTAAGAAATTTCGCTTATTACGAATTACCTAGCAATATTGATGAATGTGATACTTTTAATTGGCGTTTAAAGGAGACGTACATAGATAGATCCAAATTTCTTATTGCTAGGATCAATATCGTAATATGTCTGGGATTGATGACAAAGTGCATATTTAAACGCTTTGATACTCAAGCTCAAAAAAATTTTGGTGAAGTATATAAACTATTGCTTAATCTTCAGGAAGAGATACAGGATAGTAGAAATATGCACTCTCTATTGAAAGAGGATTTTGACATAATTCAGGATTTCGCTCAAAAAAGCAAGATTGAGTTCGATAAGCCAGCAGCCTAAAACTTACTTCACGCCATCGGACGGACGAAAACCGATTGTAGGGATGCCGAGGTTATCTGCTGCCGATGTATTTTGCCGTTATGCAGAACCGTGAAGTCCTTTAAAAGCGATTATTTCAGCGCAAGTTAGGCAGATAAAAATGGCTGACTTAGTTGATAAGTTTCGAGAGATGATGGGCGATAGCCTTCTAAAATACATCAAATCATTTGAGAATATTTATGGTTGTATGAAATAGCGATCGCCCCTTACAAACTTGAGAAGATGAATGTTGAGGCGATCGCTATTTCATATTTTATGGTGGCTTGCTAGTAGTTGCACTTCTGCTTCTTGTAATTAGAGCATTAAGTTGAGAATGGAACTTTGGCAAACTTTATAAAGCCAAACGGTGCGTCAGAAATATGCTTTCCGTACAACTTGAAAATCTCAAATCTGACGCACCCTACTAGACATCCCAAGAATTGCCTGTCTTGAACAGGCAGGATGCCTGTTCCACAATAATTATGGGAGATGTCTACTAGCTAAATCTAAACAGATTGAGTTACATGATGGCGGCTAGTCAACTTATCCAATTGATTCACCAACAAACTCAGGAACAATCCCACATCGGTGACAACTCCAGTAGATTCGATCGACCCTCGATCGCTCAATTTCGTCACCACAGCCGGATTAATGTCCACACAGACCATCTTTACACCCGCAGGAGTCATATTTCCCACACCGATCGAATGCAGCATAGACGACAGCATTAACACCATATCAGCGCCCCGTAACAGCTCAGTATACTCTTCTTGAGCCTTCACCAAATCCATTTGCGTGTCGGGAAGCGGCCCGTCATCGCGGATCGAACCTGCCAGCGAAAACGGTATATTGTGCTTCACGCACTCGTACATCACACCGCTGGTAATCACGCCTGCTTCTACAGTTTTAGCAATACTGCCATAACGGCGCACAGTGTTAATCATTTTCAAGTGGTGGCGGTGTCCGCCGCGCACGGCTACGCCGCGTTTCATGTCAACTCCCAAAGAAGTTCCCATGCTAGATTGTTCCATGTCGTGAACTGCGATCGCATTTCCACCTAACAATGCTTGCACGTAACCTTCGCGGATCAAATGCGCTAAATGTTCGCCACCGCCGGTGTGGATGACAACAGGCCCCGCCGTCACTACAACTTTACCGCCGCGATCGCGAATTTGGCGCAATTCCCACGCTACTTGTTCCACTACCAATTCTACCCGGCGCTCGCTAGAAACACTGCCGGACATAAAGCTAAATTCTTGAGAATTGCGCTGTTCCCGCGATTCTGTTTTGCGGATGGTGCGAATACCGACAACATCCACAACGACTTTTTCACCTATTTTTAAATCGCGCAACAATTTGCACGTAGCCACCGGGCCTTCTGCGGTTTCAGTAATCGCAACTGCACCATCCATCCGCTGATTTCGTGCTTTCACCCACTGACCGTTTACCCGCACTTCTGTAGGATAAATTGTACTAACGTAAAAGTCGTCTGGGCCGACACCATCTTGCACGACATCTTCTAAAATAGCGTCGCAAATCTCTTGCGGCGGTGGCACTGCACCCAAGTCAATCAGCAATCCCATGATTTCTTCCATCACATCGTGGGAAGGAGCCGAAACTTTTACATCTGCCGATGATGTGCTTTGGCGCTGTTCTCCTAAATTGAAATTTAGCACTTGGAAACTGCCGCCGTTTTCGATAATTAAGTCTAAAGCGCGGCTGATTAAACCGGCATCAAGCAGGTGCCCTTCCATGCGAATCGCACGGCTTTCTACCATCACGTTTGCCGATCGATCTTCTTGCACCGGTTCTGTCACCCGCAGAGTCAAACACTTGCAGGCGCCACCCGCTTTCAAAAATTCGCTCATCGGGGTTTCAATGACTTGGAAGCCGGCTTGAGTGATGCGCGTTTTCAAGCCTTCGCTCACCTTGTTCATTACCACAATTTTGTCAATATTGACAGCATTGCAAGCAAAATTAGCAGCATCGGCTTCTTCAATAGCAATCCGTTTTTCCGGTGCCACTCGCATTTCAATGAGGCGGTTCGAGTAAGAGTCAAATGCTGCGGGATAGTAGAGCAAATAGCCGCCTGTGAGCGGACAAAAACAGGTATCTAGGTGATAGAAACGTTCGTCTACTAAACGCAGCGACAGCACTTCAATATTCAGCCATTTTGCTAGCAATGGGTGCGAGTCGAGTTCCGAACGGAAGCCGTATCCTGCCCACAACCAACGTCCTTCGCGATCGAGCAAAGCATCGCCCGCACCCTCAAACGGCAAGTCTTTGGGGAGTTCGTGCACGGTGAAACCTTTGTTTTCAAACCATGCTTTGAAATAGGGTTCTTCGCCTTGGCGTTCCTTGTGATAGAAGCGGCTGAGGACAAAAGTATTGCCTAAAAGTAAGCCAGCGTTGGCGGTGAACACCATATCCGGCCAGCCTTTTTCGGGCGGTACCAAGTCTACAACGGCGTTGTCTTTCAACACGTGGTAAAGTTTCTCCCACTGTTCGACGGCGCGATCGCGCGATGATTTGTGGACATTTCCCTCCATCCAAGGGTTAATCACGTAATCTACATCGTAGTGGTCGGGAGCGCACATCAGGAAGCGAATTGAGTCAGTCATAATTCAGTTAAAATGTGGTAGATGCTACAGACTTAAGTTGAGATAGTATGTATTAAATCAACTCTCAAATTCACTCCCAAGAGAAAGAGTGAAACGTCTGGCAGCGAAAAAAGTAGCTTTTAATTATATCACAGTTAGGTTAAAATCAAACTAAACGCTAAACCGTTTGCTTAAAATATCGGAGAAAATTTCAGGTTTTGACATTATTTTCGGTCAATTACCTTTCATAAAAGGTTCGTAGTGAGGACTTTAGTCCTTCTTTCTGAGGACTAAAGTCCTCACTACAAACCTATTTTACTTTTGACTTTTTGCGAAATCGGTAGTTCGATCGCAAATTCTGTACCTCGGTCAACTTCTGAATGACACCACAAATTACCGCCGTGGCGGTCTTTCACAATTTGGTAACTAATCGACAATCCCAAACCAGTGCCACTGCCGATCGGCTTTGTACTAAAAAATGGGTCAAACATCCTTGACTGAACCTCGGGACAGATACCGGGCCCGCTGTCAGCAATCCGCACGCACACTTGATTTTCGCTGCTGACTTCCGTAATAATGCGAATCTGACTAACTTTGTCATTACAGGTTGCTGATGACTCTTCCACAGCATCGATCGCATTTGACAGCAAATTCATAAAAACTTGGTTTAATTGCGCCGGATAACACTCGACATTTGGCAGTTTGCCATAATTTTTGACAACTTGAATTTCCCGACCTTCTAGCTGTGACTGCAATCGATGCTGCAAAATCACCAAAGTGCTCTCTATCCCTTCATGAATGTCGGTGACTTTGCGCTCTTTTTCATCGAGTCTCGAAAAGTTTCGCAAGGACAACACGATCTGCTTAATTCTGTTAGCACCTGCTTGCATTGAAGCCAGCACTCTGGGGAAATCCTCAGCGATAAAATCCACTTCTATTTCTGCCAATTCTTCGGCAATTTCTGGCACTGGTTCGGGATAATTTTGCTGGTAAAGCTGGATCAATTTTACCAAATCTTTAGCGTACTGTGCGGCGGGAATAATATTGCCGTAGATGAAGCTGACGGGGTTATTGATTTCATGGGCAACTCCCGCCACGATTTGCCCAATACTTGACATTTTTGCGGCTTGAATCAGTTGTGATTGAGCATTTTTTAAGTATTCCAGAGTTTGTTCTAACTGTTGGGCTTTTTCTCGTTCTCGCTGTTCGCTACTTCGCAAACTTGCTTCGGCTTGTTTGCGATCGCTAATATCGATATGCGTGCCCGTCATCCGCAAAGGATTTCCCGAATCATCACGTTCCATCACCTTAGCTTGAGCCAAAATCCACTTCCATTCGCCGAATTTTGTCAGCATCCGAAATTCTGCTTCGTAGGTCGGTTTTTTGCCTACCAGGTGAGCATTTATCGCTGCTGTAGCCAGAGGCAAATCATCTGGATGTACAAGTCTTTCCCAGGCTGCATAACTATTTTCTATTTCCTCTACTTCATATCCCAGCATCGTCTTCCACCGTGAATTAAAATAGACTTCTCCCGTGGCAAGATTCCAATCCCACAATCCCGTCGCACTGGCTTCAAATGCCAGGTAAAAACGTTCTTCGCTAATTTGCAGCGCTGCTTCCGCTTCTTTGCGATCGGTGATATCCATTACTGTTCCAAACAGTTTAATTACTTCTAGGGATTTGTTAAAAATAGCTTCTCCCCTTGTTTCGAGGTATCTGATTTGACCGCTGGGATGCAAAATTCGCAACTCTTTTTTGTAGGAAGTTCCCTGTGAGATACCAAGGCTGACAGTTTGTTGAAACAACTCTCTGTCCTCTGGATGATACATCTGTAAAAGTTCGATATATGTCGGTTCAGGTGCGGCTGAGTCCAGACCAAAAATGCGAAATACTTCTTCCGACCAAATATTTTTATTGGTGACGATATCGAATTCCCAATTGCCGATATGGGCAATTTTCTGGGCTGCTGCTAGACTAGCTTCGCTTTTTTGCAATTTAAGTCGCTGCTCTTTATCTTGTTCCAGAAGATTGGCTTGAGCGATCGCAATTCCCATTTGTGCGGCGACAGCTTTCAATAATCTGATCTCATTTTGCGTCCAGTGGCGGGGGAGATCGTACTGATGCAAGCAAATCATGCCGTTAGCTTTTCCTTGGTAGGAAGTCCGGATGCACATCATCGAATTCAAACCTATTTGACAGCACAAATCTCGGTATTTTTCTAGCAGCGGTTCTGCAAAAACATCGTCAGAAACTACAACTTTGTCTTGGGACAATACAAACTCAGCATGAGGATTGTCTATCAAGGTAATTCCCAAATCTAAAAGCGATTTAATTTCAGACTTTTTGTACTGACCTACACAAGAAAGGCGAGGAATTGGGTCTTCTTTGTAGGTATGAATTGAGCAATAATCGGCATTAAAAATCCGACCTATTTGGGCAACCGCTGTTTCAAAAACTTGATCCTGCTTTAAACTATAACGAATCTCCAGACTAATTGTTTCTAGCAGAAATCTTTGCTTGATTTGCCGCTCCAAAGCAGCCAAAGCTGTTTTAAGCTCGAATTCTGCTTGCTTGCGATCGCTAATTTCAGTAGCAGTTCCCAGAATTTTCCAAGGTTTGCCCTCCACCGTCCTTGAAAACACCGTATCCCGGCTAAAAAACCAGCGAAATTCACCATTTTTGTGTTCTATTTGGTATTCAAACTCAAAGCTTTCACCATCTTTTGATGTCTGAATCCTCCTCATGTGTTCTGAGAATGCTGGCAAATCGTCAGGGTGTATTAAGTTAGGAAGAAATGCTGCTGGCATTTGCTGTATTTCTTCCAGCGAGTAGCCAAGATCGATATATAGTTCGCGATTGAGATACAGAATTCGCTGTTCTATCACATCGTAAACGTACAAAACATTAGGATTCATTTTAATTACTGCCGACAGCCATTGCTGACTTTCTCGCAGTTGTGCTTCGACCCGCTTGCGTTCTTCTATTTCTGCTTCCAGGCGCGCATTTTGTGCTACTACTTGCCGAGAAAGCCTGCTCAGATGCATTTGACTTTCGACGCGAGCGACCAATTCTTCTATTTGAAATGGTTTAGTAATGTAGTCTATAGCTCCCAGCGAAAAAGCTTTAACTTTATCAAAAGTTTCATTTAAAGAGCTGATAAAAATTACAGGAATATCTTTGGTTTCAGGAGCAGCTTTTAGCTGTTGGCAGACTTGATAGCCATCTAGACCGGGCATCATAATGTCCAGCAAAATTAAATCTGGTGGAGTCGATCGCGCAAACTTAAGGGCTAATTTTCCATCTAGTGTTGGCCGCACTTGATATCCCCGGTCGGACAACAACTTGGATAAAAGACGCAAGCTTTCTGGGTGGTCGTCAACAATTAAAATGTTTTGTTTTAAGCCAGATATTTCAGATTGTTTTGTTGTTATTTTGGCGTATTTTTGGTCAAATTTATTCACGATAACCCCTCAGAGTCTTAGGAATATCTACGCAGCTTTTCTATCTATAGCGTTTACTATTTTGTTTTCATATGATAATTTTGCTGCGTAATATAGTGTGTATTAATCAAATTGTAAGAATCATTAAAGCGCAAGTGCTTATAGGTGGAACTATGAGCTTGCGGCAACAATAAAATTGGGTAGATGTTGATTTATGGCGCGAATTTGAGCAGTATAAGTTTCTATCAGCTCCGCATCCTGTTTGTCAATCGCTGGTCATTCTATTTTAGATTGGAGATTTCGGGGTCAGACGTTCGGCTAGGGCGATCGTCCAACGATTTTAGATTTACAAGGGTAGATGAATCTGGGAGATTGAACTTTTATCTAAAATTTTGGGATGCTCTTCAACAGTTGACTGTTGACCGCTTGACAGTTTGAGAGCGACCTCTACCTATCGGTCAGAGGATTGGAGTAATGAATAGTCTGATTTTAATTTCTCCCTCAAAGACTTGGGGCTTTCAACCAATTCTTTCTGGTGACAGAAGAATGTGAGACGGTATCCGTTTTTGGACAGGAGTCATTGAGTGGCTGTATGCGATGCTTTTATTAGCTATGGCAGCATAAATCAGACACACAGCTTCCCTTTTGTGCTATGCCAGTGGCACTGTCCGATCGCCTGCCAACATAACGCACCCCTTAATTTCTATTCAGTCTATCAAAAATGTCTGCATCTTTAATTTTTTGTTTCAGCAAATTATTGCAGGCGATCGAGAAAACAGCCGATATTCCTCAAATAACGCATAAATCCGGCAAATTTCATTAAATATAAAATTCAAACAGTGATTAGAACGCGGTTTCGCTACTATTGGGCTAGTTGCTCAATGTTTGTTTTTAAGTATATCTACCGGCTCTGCACGGCAAGCAAATCGAGCCTGACAACCGGCTACCGTATCTTAAGTTTTGTTGAGGCGTTGGCGCGATCGCCTGTACAGCATCTAGATTGTCTGCGATATTAGAGGAGGAGAGGATTTGACGAGTAGGGAATAGGGCCTTGAAATCTACAATTTAAATGCCGTACAGCTTACTCATCAGTCAATATCAATCTAAAATCTAAAATCTAAAATGGCACGATCTATGGCATCTTTGTGGGAGCGTGCAATTCATCGCAAGCAGCATACACGGCTTTGACATTATACCAATTCAGAAAAATTCGAGCAATTTCTAAAGCTAACTGCGACTTACCTCGGTCGATCAACCACTGCAAAAAAGGTTTCATAGTGCGCTCGTTCAGCATCCCGCCCAAAGATAAAACTCCCCAGAGTATTTGGTGCAAAACAGTCATTTGAATCATCAGCCGCACTTCCCAACTCGGGTGTTTTTGATAAAACAAAACTCCCATTCTCCCGCGCTGAATTTCCCTGTCAATCATCCCAGGAATTTGCTCTAAATCAAAAGGTGGATGCCAGTGATAGCCGACGGCAGCCGGACATTTAATCAATTTTAAATTTAATTTTTTTAACCTGACACCCAATTCTAAATCTTCCCATCCGTAAAGTTGAAAGCGAGTGTCAAACAGTCCAGCTTCCAGCAGCCAGTGACGGGCGATAGCGACATTTCCCGTAGCAAAATAAGCAGCCGAAAAATCAGTTATTTTGTAAGGTTCCGCAGTGGGATTGTCGAAATTGCAAGTATTAATCACGCTGCCGTAAGTAAAAACCGCATCAGTATCTTTGTAAGCCTGTAACAAAGCATCTGCGTGTGCTTGTAAAAAATGCTCGGTAACAACTAAATCGCTATCAATAAAAATAATTGTCTCGCCTTTAGCATCTTCAACGCCCAAATTCCTGGCGGCGGCGGGGCCTTGATGAGATTGACAGATCGATCGCACGTGCGGCAAAAACTCGGCATCTGCGGCCAACCACTCCAGCGTGCCATCTGTCGAGCCGTCATCGACTACAATTACCTCATAATCTGCGATCGTGCTACCAAACTGCTGGTTTTCCAAAGCCAGTAGACATTTTGCCAAAATCGGTTTACGATTGTACGTCGGAATCACAACACTAAAAAACACGGCTTTTCCCCATCGCCACAGCTACCGTATCCCACGGTAGCAGATTTTTAGCAGCAAGTCCTCATGGGAAATAGCAAAGTTGAGCAAAAAAAGAATATCTAAATCTGTACTATTTCTGACAAGAATTGATCTCAATTAGGTGCATAATAAAAAGTTGGTTAAATTCCAATACGGTTGGGTTAACACTGTTTATGACCCGGAGATCCCCCTAAATCCCCCTTAAGAAGGGGGACTTTGAGAAGAATCTTGTCCCCCCCTTTTTAAGGGGGGCTAGGGGGGATCGGGCTCGGGCCCAACCGTATTAAGTTAAATTCAGGATCTAAATAGCAATGAGTCGCGCTAAAAAAGTTGTGCTAGCATATTCAGGCGGAGTCGATACCTCCGTCTGCATTCCTTACCTCAAAAACGAGTGGGGAGTCGAAGAGGTAATTACTCTGGCGGCGGATTTGGGACAGGGAGACGAATTAGAACCGATCCGCAAAAAAGCTTTAGCATCCGGTGCTTCGGAATCGCTGGTAATCGATGCTACCGAGGAATTTGTCAAAGATTATGCCTTCCCAGCCATTCAAGCTAACGCGCTTTACGAAAACCGCTATCCGCTTTCGACGGCTCTAGCTCGCCCGCTGATTGCTAAACTGTTAGTAGAAGCTGCCGAAAAGTATGGTGCAGATGCGATCGCCCACGGTTGTACTGGTAAAGGAAATGACCAAGTACGGTTCGATGTGTCGATCGGCGCGCTGAATCCCAAGATTAAAATCTTAGCACCCGCGCGCGAATGGAAAATGAGCCGCGAAGAAACGATCGCCTACGGTGAGAAATGCGGGATTCCGTCGCCGGTGAAGAAGTCTTCGCCTTATAGTATCGATCGCAATTTGTTAGGAATGGCAATTGAAGCCGGCATCCTCGAAGATCCTTGGGCTGAACCGCCGGAAGAAGTTTATTTGATGACAAAGGCGATCGAAAACACCCCCGACAAACCCGAATACCTAGAAATTGGTTTTGAGAGCGGAAATCCTGTCAGTTTGAACGGCAAAGAATTATCACCAGTCGCCTTAATTACCCAACTCAACGAAATAGTTGGAAATCACGGCGTCGGACGGATTGACATGATTGAAAACCGCCTAGTTGGGATTAAATCGCGGGAAATTTACGAAACACCAGCGATTTTAGTTTTGATGCACGCCCACCGAGACTTAGAAAGTTTGACTCTGACAGCAGATGTGACTCGATACAAGCGCGGCATCGAAGAAACCTACAGCCAAATGATTTATAACGGTCTTTGGTACAATCCGTTAAAAACTGCTTTAGACGCATTTATTCAGGACACGCAAAAGCGAGTAACTGGAACCGTGCGCCTCAAACTGTTCAAAGGAAATGCCACAATTGTCGGCCGCAAATCCGAGAATTCGCTGTACAGTTTCGACTTAGCAACCTACGGCGCCGAGGACGAATTCGATCACAAAGCCGCCGAAGGATTTGTCTACGTTTGGGGACTGCCAACCCGCGTTTGGTCGGAGAAAAATCGCGGTTAGATATTGTTTAAAATTCGGGTTAAAAACCCGATGTTAGCCCGCCGAATTGAATTCGGGGAGTTTACGGGCACACAAACAAAGTCCGCCTGCGCGGACTAAAGAGTAAGGTGGGCAACGCCCACCTTATTTTTTAATATACCTCTTGCAAAAAAGATATATATTATAATCAAACGTTTTGAATTAAAATTCTCCCATAATTGTGGAACAGGCATCCTGCCTGTTATTCACAGGCTTTTTGGAGATGTCCGATCGAGTAAAGCAATACTTTCCATTATATCAGAAAATTATTTTGCAAGAGGTCTAATATATGGATCGAATAATTTAAAAATTCTAGTGATTTTGGTATAATATAAACGATCGGAATCTACAATTATAAAAAACTCCATAGAAAGCCAATGGTTGCAAATCAAAGCCCAAATTACATCTCGCCGGAAGAGTATCTAAAATTAGAAGAACTCAGCCAGATCAAACATGAGTATATTCAGGGCGAAACCTACGCAATGGCAGGTGCTACTGAATCTCATGTGACAATATGTGTCAACTTAGTCAAAACACTAACCGATCATGTCCGGGGCAATGGCTGTAAGCTCTACACTGGAGACATGAAAGCTAGGATTGAATCTAGGAATATTTATTACTATCCCGATGTGATGGTAAGCTGCGATGAACGGGACAAAGCTTTTAAATCTTTTAAAAAATATCCTTGTTTAATTATCGAGGTTTTGTCTGATGGAACTGAAGGATTCGATCGCGGCGATAAGTTTGCTGATTATCAAGAATTAGAAACGCTTCAGGAGTATGTGTTAATTAGTCAAAAGCGGCAGCGGGTAGAGTGTTTCCGCCGCAATGCTGAGGGGTTGTGGGTTTTACATTCTTACACGCAAGGAAGTGAAATTCACTTAGCTAGTGTGGATTTTCGCACTAGCATGGATGCTATCTATGAGGATGTAATCTTTACCAACGAAAGTCATTCGGCGGTTGAAACCGCAACTACACAAACGAAGTCCGCGCAACGCGAGACTGAAGAGTAGAATGGATATTATGGCAGGATTTGGTATCATGTCTATGCCTGACTCAATATTTCCAAAAACTCCTGCACAACTAGATCCGGTTGTTCGCTGCATCGGGTAGCATCGTAATGTTTGACAAGACAGATGCCAGAATCGATCGAAAGCCCGCACATTGCATCTTCAGTTGTGTTTTGATGGGATGATTCTCTGTCAATTTTCAGCATTCCTAGCTTGTTTTGGTGGAATATCAGAAAGTCAGCTTCTAGATTCTGTCTACCTTCCGGTGTTGCGAGTCGGAGTTGAGAGTTGGGGATGAAGAGTGTGGAAGTGCGATCGAGTATTTCGGCAATTTTCACTTGTGCATCGGAGTAAAAGCAAAAACCGTTCCAGTCAATTTCGTTTTCAGAGTCAGATAATTTAGTTTCACCGTCAGCGTTTATAGTTTTATCTAAATCAGCTTGAACATAGTCAGCTTCACTTAAATTTGCAAATAATCTTGCTCCACTGAGGTTTGCTCCACTGAGATTTGCACCAGTGAGGTTAACTTCTATCGTCAGATTTCGCTGTAGATTCACTTTGCCTCGTCTTAAATATCGTTTCAATACTGACTTGAGATTATCTTTTTTGACTTTTTCTTCTAGTGCTTTTGAAAGTAGCTTCCACAGTTTAGCACCAGCATCTTTGATATAATCATATTCATATTCAGCACTGGCTGCAATTTCTTTATAAGACCGCCCTTCCCAGGATTGACGAAACACTAACTCTTGAACTTTGTTGAGGCGATCGTAGTTGAGGGCTGTTTCTGCGATCGCGATGGCTTCGTCAACTGTCATGTGTTAAAGTCCCTTACTAGCGGAGCGTTAAGGTAGGATTGGTAAAGATTATACCGCAACAGGGAGCTAATCTTACTTTTTTATTACTTTTTTATTACTTTTTCTCACTGTTAAATCTTATATTAAGTCGCTATAGTTTAAAAAACTAATGAATTTTATTCTATGGAACCTCTCACATTGACAGCCGGAGCTATAGCAACTTTAGTCTTAGTCAAAGCCACTGAGAAGGCTGGTGAAAAGCTAGGTGAGCTAGTCGTTGAGAAAGCTGGTAAGTTGCTATCACTGCTTAAGACAAAGTTACCGAGAACAGCAACGGCTATAGAAGTATCTGAACACCAGCCCTTAGATTATGGCAAAGCTGTTCTTGAGTTAGAAGCAGCCATGAAAGACCCGGAAGTCGCTAAAGCAGTCGAGGAAGTAGATACAGCAGTAAAGGCAGACCCGGAAGTTGCTAAATTAGTTGAAGATGTTGCAAATACCCTTAAGTCTAAATCACCAAGCACTCAAAATTTTATGAATATAGTAGAAAAAGTAGTGAACTTTGCTCAGGGAGATAAAGCTTCTATTGTTATCGAAAACCAGAACATCAACATATGACCGGAGTCGCCCGCTAGTTTACGGGAAAAGCAGAAATATACTTTTGATAGCTTTGTCAAAAAAATTGCCGATGACTACATCTATTTAGAATATCTGCCTCCTCGTGTAGCCGATCGAAAATGGGAAGTTGTGAAATCTGCTTCTGTAGAAGAATTTGGAAAAATTGAGTTAAAGGTTATTAAGCTAGTTGTTAGCTATTGCTGCTATTTTATTAAAGGTCTTCCAAGACCTTCAGCAGAATACCAAGCTATTAAAACTCAAGAAAATTACTATCATATGGCAAGACAGCTAAGCACAAAAGGCAAATTAAGGGTTGGCAGTGCTAAGCTAAGCTCTGTCATAAAAGATTCAAAAATGGCTGAAATAATCCGATCAATAGAGGCATAAATAATGATAGTCAACCAGTCAGAAAAAAGTAAATTAATTCGACAGTATTTTGAATGTTTAAAAAAACGAAGAACAGCGACTGAATCATTCGGAGAACAAGTGATTACAGATTTCTTAGAACACGTGAAAAATAAGAGATCGCCAAGAGAAGGAATTTTTGTGTACGTTGTAGTAGGAGGATTATTAGTATCGCTTTTAATCAGTCCTACATTGACTTTTATTCTGGCTGTAGTAGTTTTAATTATAAGTCAACAAAAAACACCTGTCAAAATCAAGATGACAATAGACGAAGAAAAACAAATCGATGAATGGCTATTAGAAGGCAAAAGAAAACTATTTCAAAAAGCTCCTAATGAATTAGGTTTGATTTTAGGAGTAAATCCACGTCAAGCTCTTAATGTAGTCTTGAATCAAGATGCTCCTATAGCACTTTGTAGTGGATTTATAAAAGATAGCCCTTCTTCACAAGACACTCAAGATTATTTAATTGAAGATTACTTTCTGGAGAAAGGACTAGATGGCAATACTAGATACAGTATTCATGTATTTCTGGTGATTTTCCTGTGTAGAAATTTTATGGCATACTACAAGTGTCATTGGAATTTTATCAATGATGTGGAAACTTTAGTTGAAACAGGTGAGTATCTATATGACACAATTGTTTCTGTAAAGACCCAGGAAATGTCATTAGCAATGCCAGGGAATGATGCTGGAAACAGATTAACATACAAGAAAATTTTGCAGATTAGCACTACAGACAGTAAAGACATTGAGTTTCCAGTTATAACAGACATAAGGTTGACTTCCGACAGAGATAGCATAACAGTTAAAGATGCAGCACATATTATTCGTGAAATGCTGAGAGAAAGACGTATTGATATGCAAATAGTTAAGCCGTTTGATGCAGATGATTGAGAATAATATTAAGTAATATCTAACTTTTACGATCGCCCTTTTGTCATCTCAGTATTCTGTGAAAAAGGGCGATCGCGTCCCGCCCCGCAAGCTATGAGCTTGTTGAAGTGCGATCGCTCAACCCTTAACTATCTCCAAATCCGTATCTTTAGCTACTTATTCCGCTTATTATTCGTGGTCATACCACAAGTTCATATTTTATAATTCTTCCAGAATTCTACTTGTTCTCCCAGTCTCGCGTTGCGCGGACTTTGTTTGTATAGAGGAGATTTCCAATCGCCCCGAAATTGGTATTTGCAATATCACCTTCACTCCTCAGACTCCGACTCAAAATCCACGCGATCGTAAATATCACCTAACCGCATCTCAAATTCCACACAACTCAATTTCAACACCGCATCAGCACCATCATACTCAGACAAAATCCACTTATTATCATCCGTCTTCACAAACTGTTCAACGTGCATCTCATATTGATCGATCAAAACATACTCCCGAAAACTAGGAATAGAACGATAAAGTTTAAACTTGTCGCCCCTGTCATAATCCTCCGTCGATTCCGACAAAACTTCAGCCACCATCACCGCATTAGTAATCGCATCTTTCCTACCCTCAGCAAACTCCAACTTCCCCGCCACTAACATCAGATCGGGATAAGTACAAACTTGCTTCTGCGGTATCCACAAACGCAAACCTAAAGCAAATAAATGATAATCTCTCTGTTTTTTCAAAGCGAAGTTCAAAGCAGAAATCAAATTACCTACTATCTGGTTGTGATTGGCGGAATCAAGCGCCATTGGTAATATTTGACCGCTATGATATTCACTTTTATACTCTGCTGCGTCTTCTAATTCAAAATACTCCAATGGAGAGTAATAAGGCTGTGCTTTCTCGATTGTTTCACCGATTTGTGTTGATGTTGTCATAGTACATCCTCGGACGATCGTACTCACATTATAACCGGATTATCTGCAATCAAAACTACCGCTCACGAATCCTCATCTATGGATTCAATTACCTCTCCTTCAAACTCAAAACCCCGATCGCAACCATCCAAATATTTATCCATATTAGGGTTAATCCAGAGCACTGCTTCCCCGTGTCCCAACTCGATCGCGCGATCGATTAATTCATGCCAATGTGTCAGAGGCTTCCCCGACGCTTCCACCGCTTGCAAACAATCCCAAACCACCTTTGGCACTGATACCGGCGACACCGCATACCTCAACAATTCCCGTGCATCCTCGGGCGAAATAATTACATTATTTTCAACCCAGATCGTACCCACATCTTCTTCCCTTTCCCCTTGCCAATTAACCTCGCCGCTCAAAAGATAACCCCAAGGTTCGATAAAATTGTCAATCAGATACTGCAACCATTCTACATAATCATAAAATTTTTCCATGCCGTTCCATTTAATCCCCCCGCCGTCAGCAGTCGGAATCCATTTACACCACAATCCGGGCTGAGTCTTTGGCGGGCGGTTGTAATTTACAATAGAAACTTCCGACTCTTCATCCCAGCTTTGATTGACAAAATAGCAGCCTTCTTCGCCCACAGGCAAGTTAACTGCTTGTCTCGCTGGATCGGGAATACTTTGCAAAATCGCTGCATTTCGTTTCATCCGTCTGGTGCGAGAAAACTCGATTAAGTAAATAACTTCGATGTCTAATAACCGTTTGTTTAAATGAAATCTGCCGTCAAAGATTGTAGTGTATCCCATGATTTTTACCTATTATAAATGTATGCGCGATTTAGAGAGTATTGGTGTAAATTTAAGACTAAGACTATTTGTATTTCTAGTTTATAGCTGAGGCAGGATCCCCCTAAATCCCCCTTAATAAGGGGGACTTTGAGTGTTCTTATTCCCCCCTTTTTAAGGGGGGTTAGGGGGGATCGAGGTGGTTCACCGTCAGATGGTATACTGATACTACAAGTACCAAATCTATTTGGTTTTGTCCAAATTCCGCGACTCCAACCAAATAGGAATTGCAATCCAAGCAACTGTTAATAGCAAAGCAACTACGGCAAATTGAGCAGCCCAACCTACTAACTTCTCTAAAGACACAACTTGTCCTAGGAAGTATGACAAACTTACCATTACGGATGCCCAGCTTGCGGCACCCAAAAGATTGAAGAATGAAAATTGCAAAAAGGGCATTTCTGCAATACCCGCTAGGGGGCTGGCAAAAATTCGCAGCAGTGCGATGAAACGGCCCAAAAATACGGCTTTAGCCGCATTTTCGCTAAACTTTTCTTTTAAGTCAAACAGTTGTTCTTCCCGAAAGCGGAAAATTTTTCCCAGCTTCAGCAGTAGCGGCCAGCCGCCGTATCTGCCGATCGCATAACCAAAATTTCCCCCGACAGTCGCACCGGCGATCGCGCTTCCGAGCACGTACCAGTAATTCAGTTCCCCGCTGCCAGCCAAAAACCCGCCAGCAATCGTAATTGTCTCGCCTGGAAGAGGGACTCCCAGATTTTCTAGCAAAATCCCGAAAAATACAGCCCAGTAGCCGTAATCTCGCGCTAATTGCTGAATAGTCTCTAACGATAAAAACTCAAAAGACATTTCGATATTGCCTTCGTAAACTTTTGCAAAGCTCAATACTTTTATATATTGGCTCGATTCGGCCAATAGTGCAATCTTTCGCTGTGATGAAAAACACACTACACTTGCGATCGCCAGCCAAACAAAAAAATAGCCTTCAACGCATTATAGATAAATATGAGAATAGTTGCGGTTGCGTTCCGCCCATTGCCATCAAGGCATCCTACTAAATTTATCACTCCCGGCGATCGCCTGTGCTTTCACAGCAGTCCCGATCGCGCATCCTACAAACCTTAGCTAAAATCCGCTGATGCTGTTGAGACGTTTCAGCAAGTGAATTCACTTATTCATACTTTACAATCGTAGGATAACTGCTATGGAATTTTCCAACTTCAACGAACACATCATCCTGCAACCTCACAACTGCCTCGACTCCCAAGCAGGTAGCCTCCTCCAGCAACAGCTAGCCGAGATTTTGCCCGATCGCCCTCAACTCTGGGTAATAGACATGGCCTACGTAGATTTTATCGACAGTTCCGGCTTGTGCGCCCTAGTCGGCGGACTCAACGCCGCCCGCCACCGGGGATGTCGCCTCGTCATCTGCAACCTGTCATTCACAGTCAGGCTCATTTTTGAAATTACTCAACTCGACCAACTCTTTGAAATTTTTGACAGTTTTGAGCAAATTATCTCAACAGAAACTCCCGCTTTAGTTGCTTAATAAAAATCAAGCGATATCCGGTTAATTGCCCATAATTATGTTCGTAGTAAGGACTTTAGTCCTTATTTATTAGTCAAGAGAGGACTAAAGTCCTCACTACAAACATTAAGAAGTAATTTGTAGGTCGTAATTTATTAGTCAAGAGAGGACTAAAGTCCTCACTACAAACATTAAGAAGTAATTTGTAGGTCGTAAATAGGCTTATTTGTCAAGCAATACCAATGACAAACAAATAAATCCGGTACTTGAACGCCGACAGAAGCGATCGCAGGTGCAGCCGGAAAAGGCAAAAGTCGATCGAAACAAATCCTGTCTCCAACGAACCCAAACTGCATCAAATAAGTCGCCGGCGGCGCATTTAAAAGATCCACGAGCAAACGGTAAGCCAACTCGTACAACTGCTGCCGCCAAACATCAGACAAATGCAGCGGTTGAGAGTAAGTCAACTCGCCCGACAACTTGTCAAATTCCCCAGCGATCGCCTCAGCATACAGCGGCCCCTTTGCCGTCAACACCACCGGCAGCCAAAAATTGCCATCGCCGACGGGTACTTGTAGTTCCCGAGCCACTCGATCGCGCGCAGCCGACACATTAGCAGCAAATCGAAACAGATTTTGACCCGGAAAAACCAGGTTGGGCGGAACATCGAGCGTCAAAGGGCAAACGATCGCCCCCGAAAGAGCGATCGCGCCAGAATTGAGTTCAGAAACCGCACATATCTCGACTTCAGTTAAAGGATCGGATTGAGCGATCGCAGCCTTGAGGCGATCGGCCGAGCCTTGTTCGTAGCCTGTTACAATCACAACTTTAGGCATTGCCAAAGCTCGGCATTTGAATACCGCGATCGTCCTCAGGATCGACGCTGGGCAGATCTAGACCCTTAGCCTTGCGGTTGCGTACCGCCAGACGGTAAGTCACGCTCTGTAACTCAGTGTGCAACTGGTTGTTTTCCTTTTGCAGTTGCTGCAACTTTTCCTTAATCGGCTCGATCCGCTCGGCAAACTTCTGGCGATAAACTCCCGGCAATTCCTGAACCACCTGTTCGAGCATTCTAGAGCGATCGGTCAATTCTTGCACCGACTGTCGCAGTTGGTAAACCTCAGCATCCCGCTCGGCGATTTGTTCTTGATAAAAACCAACTTGCTCTTCCACGGCTTGCAATTGTTCTCGCATCGCCTGCATTTGAGCTTGGTGGCGATCGGAAACTTCCGGCGCCGGCACAAAACTCGAATTTCCCTTGACGAGTCTGAAAAGTTCTTGAGATAACTGCTGCACCAATTGGTCGCGCATTTGCAGCTCTTCGGTGAGACGAGATACCTCTGATTGCAGTTCTTTTGAGCTTACAAGTTTAGTCTGATTCACAATGACCCTCAGTTTTTACGATATTATATATTTCTTTAAAATATCTTTACCTTACCTCAGAGGCAAGAGGTACTGGAAAAGTTTTGAACCCGCAGTCGCTAGAGCGATCGGTGACAAATCAACGACAAAGCCCAGTTTAACCCCGATCGGCACCAACGTCAGTCGATTTTATATTTGAGATTGGGAATTACTGATTTGAACTGGAATTACATAAAATCGTCGATTTTTTGTCAAGAAACCCGGTTTCTTAGCTTTTTCTGAGCATACTGCGAGATCTCAAGTCTAGCCGATCGCCGCCGAGAGCACTTTGCCAGCTTCATCCAAGGTACTGCCAAAACAGATAATTCCGTCCTCGTGACCGGCCATGGCCAGAATTTTGCGATCGGCCAAATTCTCCTCCTCAAAAAGTCTAAACATTTCTAGCGCCATTTGAGGAGTGCCGTAGGGTATCTCTTTTCTAGTAGTAGGAATTTTAAACAGCAGTTGCTGCCACAGTTGAGGATTGTGAACGTGAATTATCGCGCGCACATCATCTCTGCGAAGGTACAGTGCAGCGTGAGTTAGCGACTCCGACGAAGCTGGTACGGGGCCGCGACAGCCGAGGAAATTTTGTTCTAAGTTAAATTCGGTAACAGTACAATAAAATTCAGGCCCCAGATTTGGCAAGTGTGCCGTCTGGGTGCCTGAAATAATGAACTGGCAAGAATTGCCAATTCTGATACTGATGTTACCAAAACCAATACTATTTTCGTAGACGCCTATTAGTCCCCAAGAGTGGAGTCGATCGCGCCAGTCCATCAAATCTGCTATGTTCTCGGCAGCTAAAGGATTTGCCTCTTGCCATTCGCAGCGGTACTTAACGACTCCTTCATCCATCTATTTTTATTCCTAGCAAATCCACGACACACAAGTCAGGTTCTGAGACTTCACCGAAGTTGTCAAACTGTTTTTTTGTCTGCTGCCTTCTGTCGAGAGTGCCTGAGTGCCTTCAATAATTTACATTCCTGTGTCACCGTAATTGGCGATCGACATTAGCAAAAAGTATACTACGCAAGAAGAACAAATTATTCCAAACATCATAAGTCTAGCCTCAACAGGTCATTGCAAAAGTGGAAGGTAAAAACACACGCTTTCAGGCTGGGAGTTTGATTCTTGGCTCTTGCTAGATCGAGTCTCTTATGTGAAACTATCTAACGTCCCTCAACAAGTTATTGCTTGAGATTACAGTATTTCTACTGAGGTTGTTAACCCTCTCAACAATATTTAACGATCGAGTAGTCCTTTATCCGGGAACTTAGGTAAAATCAACCGTACATTTACTTATTTTTTATTATATAGATATTTAAGTGAGCTGAACACAAAATCAAAAAAGTTTACCAAATCAACACAAATGCCAGCCGATCTGGAGTTGTTAATTGCCGAAAGCCTTGCTAGTGTTGGTTTTCCCTTTTCTCATACAACGCCATCAGGTTCAGCTAAGACCTACCGCTGGCAAAAACAAGCTGAAACCCTTGCTGTTATTGATTTTGCCTTTTCTGCTATCGCTCAATCAGGTTCAATTAAGACCGTTCGCCAAAACGATGTGAACAATAGACCATTAGTCACAAGTTAAGCTAAAAACACTGTTGTCAATGAGTAATCTTACTCATTTTTTACCGAGATACCAATTAAAATGTGACTCCATTTATTGCCTTATTATTGCCAAAAAATTGTTCGGGAC
>NZ_JAHRFA010000043.1:0-59727 GCF_020883045.1 Microcoleus sp. CAWBG58
TGAGAATGGACGCACGATTTGGCATAATGGAGAAAGATATTTTGGTTTGTAAGGCAACTATCTATGTATATCTTGCCTTACAGATTTTTTTTTGGTCACTTTTTCAGTGCCATTCGACTTTAGTCCTTCCAGATTTTTGAGGGTTGAAGTCCTCACTACCAACCAATAAGTTTTGCTATCTTGTCAGAACAATTTAGATTTGAGGAAATGCCAAATGCTGTCATCTCCGATCGTATTGCGAATGCTACCAGAATTGCAAATGACAGAAGACGAGTTTTTCGACTTCTGTCAAATCAATCGCAATTTGCGAATTGAACGCAACCAGCGAGGAGAAATACTATTGTTGACTCTTGTTGGCGGAATCAGCAGCAACCGCAATGCTATTTTAACTGGAGAACTGGGCATTTGGACAGAAGAAGACGGAACAGGCGTTGGCTTTGCTTCTTGTACAGGATTTACTTTATCGATCGGCTCCGTGCGATCGCCTGACGCTTCCTGGATTAAACTAGAAAGGTGGAATGCTTTATCAAAAGCACAGCAAGAAAAATTTGCCCCAATTTGCCCTGACTTTGTAGTTGAACTCAGACCAGATTTTGAGGACTTAGAGCCACTACAAGAAAAGATGCAAGAATATATGAGAGAACCAGGAGTGCGGCTGGGCTGGCTGATAGACCGCAAAAATCGCAGAGTCTACATTTACCGCCCCGGTTTGACCGAGGAATGCTTGGAGAATCCGGTGACAGTCAGTGGCGACCCAGTTTTGCCGGGATTTTTGCTAAATATGAGCAAAATTTGGTAAACTGCTAGCACGAAATATCAAAGTTATTGTCAGAGTTATATAGTATAGAAACAATCAAAAAATATGGATATCAAAAACGGCTTTGTAGGCACTATCGGCAATACTCCCCTCATCCGCTTAAACAGCTTCAGCGATGAAACCGGCTGCGAAATTCTCGGCAAAGCAGAGTTTCTCAATCCCGGCGGTTCCGTCAAAGACCGGGCTGCTTTGTACATCATCAAAGACGCTGAAGAAAAAGGCTTGCTGAAACCGGGGGGAACTGTTGTTGAAGGCACTGCCGGCAATACTGGCATCGGTTTAGCACACATTTGCAACGCTAAAGGTTACAAGTGTTTGATTGTGATTCCTGATACCCAATCACAAGAAAAAATTGATGCTTTGAAAACCTTGGGCGCCGAAGTTCGGACTGTTCCTGCTGTTCCTTACAAAGACCCGAATAATTATGTCAAAATGTCGGGAAGATTGGCTGCGGAAATGGAGAATGCCGTCTGGGCAAATCAGTTTGACAATTTAGCCAATCGCCAAGCTCATTTTGAGACAACTGGCCCGGAAATATGGGAACAAACCGATGGAAAAATTGATGCTTGGGTGGCTGCAACGGGTACGGGTGGAACTTTCGCGGGTGTATCAATGTTTTTGAAATCAAAAAATTCCGCGATTAAAAGTGTCTTGGCAGACCCGATGGGCAGCGGGCTTTACAGTTATTTCAAAACTGGGGAAATTAAGACTGAAGGTAGTTCGATTACTGAGGGAATTGGTACCAGCCGCGTTACTGCAAATATGGAGAATGCCCCGGTAGATGATGCTATCCAAATTCATGATACTGAGGCTGTCCGCGTGGTTTACCAATTGCTGAGGAAAGAAGGCTTATTTATGGGCGGTTCTGTTGGGATTAATGTGGGGGCAGCCGTGGCTTTGGCGAAGCAAATGGGGCCGGGACATAGGATTGTGACGGTACTTTGCGACGGTGGAGCTCGGTATCAGTCGCGTTTGTTCGATCGCCAATGGTTGGCATCAAAAGGTTTATCATCAGATGAGTAGGCACGTTGCACACGTGTATCGAGATTGGTGTGGCGCAGTCCAACTCACCAATCATTGGGAAATTATCTGTGTCTATCAGTGTTTGTTTCAAAAGTATCTGCGGTTAGCGGATTCATCCCAGATTTATGTAGCTCGATCGCCAATGGTTGGCATCAAAAGGTTTATCATCAGATTAATATCGGGTGCCTGTGGTGTACCTGAATAATCCCCCACGTGCGCCTTGCTCACTTTATAATGAGAGTATATATGGCCGCACCTATTCCCATGATAAAAAAATAGCATATATTCAGCCGAGTGTCAAGTAAAAAAACATGAAAATCAAAGAATCTTCGAGGCAAGTTCTTGTTTGCCAAAACCGCACTTGTCGCAAGCAAAGTACAGCAAAGGTACTGGCAGCTTTTAAACAATTGTCACCTTCTGAAGTTGAAGTTGTTGCTAGCGGTTGCTTGGGACAGTGCGGTAACGGCCCGATGGTGTTGGTACTACCAGAAGAGGTTTGGTATAGCGGTATTTCTGCTGAAGAAGTTGCGGCAATAACTGAGCAACATTTGCGGGGAGGAAAGCCAGTAGAGGCGATGCTTTACCGCAAATTTCATGTGAAGTGCTAAATAGCCGATCGCCTGTATTCCACTAATTAATTATATTGCAATACGGTTTACTTAACACTTTTTATGCCCCGGAGATCCCCCTCGCATCCCCCGAACCAAGGGGGACTTAAGAGCTTTCTTGTCCCCCCCCTTGGTTCGGGGGGGGTTAGGGGGTATCTGCCTTAAGTAAACCGTATTGGACTATAAGATTAGTACAAGTTCGCTCAAAGAAATCCTGGCGTTCTTATCTAACAAGTGTCCGAGAACCTAAAATATTACCCCCCTATGTAGTGGCAGATTTGTATCAAAGACGCTGGCGAATTGAAGAGATTTTTTGTACAGTAAAGAGAGTTTTAAATTTAAGTTATTTATGGACAGGTTCGCTCAACGGAATCCAGATCCAAATCTGGGCTAGTTGGCTATTTTATGCGGTTTTGATAGACTTAGGGGATGCCGTTGACCTCTCAACGTACCTTCTACAGTTGCTTCTAAAACAAAACCCGTTTTATTGGCTGTACAACCCCTATTCATTTTGTTCGCTCCTGAATATAATCTGATTAAGCCGATCGCACTTTTAGCACTCCCCGGTCAAAAACCCGCTTGTCAGTACCGATCGCACTGACAAACATCCGGTCTTCATAGACATCAAACGTCGCAAAACTCAGGCGGCTAGCAGAAAACTCCGTCCACTCAGAACGCCCCACCGGACGAGTGCCTCCGCCAGCACCGCAAATTAAATAAGTCGTACCGTCAATCGAACGGGTGCGTTCGTAACTGTGTTCGTGTCCGTTGATATAAAGCTGCACGCCGTATTTTTTAAACAAAGGCGTCAAAGTCTTAATAAAAGGTTGATTCAATCCATACACGCCAGAGGAATAAATCTGGTGGTGGCCGAACACAACTTTCCACGGTGCAGTGCTTTGACTCAACTCTTTCTCCAGCCAAGCAAGCTGATTTTTCCAATCCGCATTATCATTAGTATCTAACGCAAAAAACTGTACCGGATCGCGCCGAAAAGTATAGTAGCGACCTTGCATATTAAAACCCGGATATTTAACTTGCGGGTCGCCGTTAGCAGTGCGAATGTCGTGATTTCCCAAACAAGCATAAAATTTTACGCCTTGCTGCAATAACGGCTGATAAGGCTTCTCAAAAACAGCATTAATTTTTTCAATTTCGCCGTTATTGTAGATATTGTCGCCGGCGAGAACAGCCAGATTAAAAGGATTTTCCCGGTGATATTGCGCCATCGCCTCAGCCACAGCATACTGACCTTCAGCGCCGGTGCCGGTGTCGGCCAGCGAAATAAAGCGTAAAATAGGCGGTGAGGCCGGCAATGGGACGATCGCCCTTTGGGCCTCAAGGTTAGAAGGCACAGCAGCATTGGCGTCTTTACCCCAGGAAGTCCGAAGCTGAAGCATTTTCGAGACTCCTGCCCAACCTAGGGCGCCCAGACTGCCTAAAATTAGAAAGTGACGGCGTTTGATGCTCATGAGAAATTTGGGTAGAACTAATTAAATGATAAATTAGGGATGAGATGGCTCACCTAAAATTTATCCTGTTTAGATATATTTGTAACGCTCCAAGGCAGAGAAAATGTCAGAAGAACCACTAAATCAACCAACTCCAGAACCGTCTGAATCTCCGACACCGGAGGTAGACTCGCCAGCAAAGTCGGCGGCGACTCCCAGTACAGCTCAAAATGCGAGCAGCGCTGTTCCCACAAATGAGAAAATCGCGGAAGTTAACAGCGTACCCCCGCAAAAAGCTGCGGTAAAATTCGATAAAAAGCCTGTCTCTAAACCTGCGGGCGGTAGTTTTTTAGCAAAAGTCGGTGTACTGTGGCAAAGTATTGTGCGCTTAGTTCGATCGCTCCTACCTGCATCTGCGAACGCCAAGCTGTCCGATCCAATTTTAAACGCCTCCTTAGCTGCAATTCTGATCGTTGCGATCGGTTTAACTGTAAACAGTTTTTCGGCAAAACCGCCCCAGAAAGTAGCAAAAGCGCCTATCCCAGCAGCACAGCTATCCCCCACCTTTGACGATTTTGTGGCGCCGCCAACAGCGAAATCCCCAGAGGCGATCGCAAATTCTGAGCCTACACCCGCTAAATTTAAAAGCAAGTTGCCCGATTTAGCGGCCCCGAAAAAACCAGAACCTGTAGAAATTATCCCGCTGCCACTGACGCCGGAACAGTCTCTGATTGCGGCGATTCAAACTCAAGTTGCTGAGATTACGAATCGACTCGGCGGCGGTTTAGTTAAGTCTGTTGATGCTGATTTCTCGATCGGTCTTTTGACTGTCAAAGTCGCTCAAGATTGGTACAAACTCAGCGATGTAGAGCAAAATCAGCTCGCCCGTCAAATGTGGAAAGAAGCTAACTCGCTGGATTTTAGCAAGTTACAAATTGCAAATTTGGAAGGGAAGTTAATAGCTAGAAGTCCGGTTGTTGGTTCGGAGATGATTATTCTAGAAAGAGGCATTAATAAAGTTTAAATCCTCTATATCTGCAAACGGTCTGATAAGTCGGAAAGTCCAGGAGCCACGATATATAGCCTTTCTCAGATAGGTGAGGTACGTTGTTGGGCTTCAGCCCTCTCTCATTTGATGAGGACTGAAGTCCGAACGATCGAACCTTAAAAAGCTGATTTAGCAGAGATTAAATTAATTAACTTTGAGGGAAATTGAACAATGACAATTTTAACTCAAGTCGAACAAGTAGAAATTCAATATCCGAGCAGTGACGGAGAGCCGATGGCCGAAAGCGACATCACGCGCGATTACATGACTTATGCTGTAGAAGCTGCAAACCTTTACTTTCAAGGGCGTTCTGATGTTTACGTGTCAGCGAATTCTTTCATTTAGAAATAGCAATTAAATCACTTAAGCAATTTGCTTGTTATTTTCGCTCTACCTGGTGACGCAGATAGGCGACACTCTGCCTCCTTTGACGAACCAGCTTATAGGACAGAGGACTGTAGGAGCTGTTTAAATTATTAAATTTTCGTTCCTTATTATGAAGAAAGGAACAACATTGTTCCGTAATTTCAAGGCAGTAAATTTGAGTAGGCTTGAAATGAAATCCTAGAACAATTTAAGTATGATTACTGAGTAACGTACATTACTTTCATAAAGAATCTGTAAACTTTTAACAATTGAATCACAATTTATAAGTAAAACAAACTAACAAGCGCAGCAAGTTTCACATATGGGCTGGTATTAAGTTGTTGCCGACACTGCCAGTTTTTCAGTGCCAGACTGAAAATCTCAGTAATTTCCGTGATTGACTGGTTCCGAAAATACGGGAACATTATTTTCAATAAAACTTTGGAAACTAAATAAAAATCAAGCACTAAAAAATCGATCGAATCGGAATCCACACATTCCTCTTGAACGAATTCTGAAGCGCATCAATTAGTTAGTTTGAAACTACCAAAATCCAACAGCTCACTCGCATCTACCGAAATCAAATATGAAACCTTTTCAACCTTCACCTTTTAACACTCAAGATCCGTTTCAGAATTTCCTCACCCCAGAATTCGAGATTGATAGCAAAAACTTACTCAATAATCGATCGCTCGCCAACACCATCCCAGAACAAACACTCGCTTCACTTCCAGCCAATGAGAACAATAGCGCTGAAGACATCGCCAGTTGTTCTAACTCCCTTAGTTTGACTCAGAGCTTCTCCAACACAGATTTTACCCCCCCGAAAAAATAGCGCACTGGATGCTCTGACTGGGGAATTTATAGGCGAAAGGGATCTCGACTACTCAGACAAAGATATTTTAATCGGCGAAAGACGCGCATCCCTACTCGCAGCAACAGCTTCAAATCCTAAAAAACCTCCCATCATCCAAAACGCCGAACTTAAGTTTACAGACAGCAACAATCAACCTTTTCCCAACAATCAACCCGTTCTCTTCATCACGGCTACCAATGTATTAGTTGACAATTTTGGCGACCCCGCAGGCAGCAGATTCAGCGACTTAACCGTAAAATTTTTCGTAGGCAAACAAGCTTACGAAGGAACAGTTTTGACAGACAAAAGTCGCAAATTAGCAAACAATCAATTTGAAATCGCCGTTCAAGTTCCCAACACCGTACCGTTAGGTGAATCCCGCATCGTCATCAGCCGCAAGCAAAACGAAAAAGTCAGCCCAAATCCCTTAGAAACAGCCAAACAAGTTAAATACGATAGCAGTCCTTACCGAATAGAAAACAATACAGCATACATCTTTGCCGCGCAGTGGACAGCAGATAAAGTTGCAATTATTAACGGTGCAAATCCCAAATCAGTCGTCGCAGCTACTAATAGCAGCGACTTGTCCATTGCCAGCGTTTCTGTAGGCACGGATGATATACTCGATCGCCCGCGAGAACTAACTGTAACCAGTGACGGCAGCCGCGCTTACGTAGTAATGGATCGTTCTGGGCGCGTTGCTGTAGTCGATCCGATGACGCGGCAACAGATAGATACTCAGCCCAATACCGCTGGTATCAACCCGATCAATTTGCCCAGCGGTGCAGAAGGTCGATCGATAGTCATACACCCCCGCGACGAATACGCCTACATCGCTGACGGCAAAGCTGGCGGCAATTCCATCTACGTTCTCGATATCAACCCGTTTTCACCAACCTATCACCAAGTCACCCAAACCATCCCAGTCGGTACAGCACCAAGCGGTTTGCGACAGATGGCAATTAGCAGCGACGGCAAAAAGCTATTTGTTACCGCACCAAACGGCGCGAACAGCAAGATTTACGCCGTTAACATCGACCCCAAAGACCGACCAATCAGCCCCGGCGCGAACCCCAAAAAATGGAATCAATTAATCGCAAATATAACAGCCGATGAAGGATTAGAAGGATTAGCTGCTACGGTCAATCCGTTGAAAATGACATTTACAAACAGCGGCAAAGATAGCAAAGGATTTGGGGTACTGGATATTACCAATAACGACCCCGTAAGTTTTGCTGCTACTACTCGCTATGCAAGTTTAGGGCTGGGTTCAACCTTTGATTACTTCGATGTGAATGAGGGAGTTTCGGTAACAGTTTTACCGGATGCTAGTTATGCGTTTGTTGTGGGTCGGAATGCGGATACAAAATTTTTCGGTCAGGAAATACCCAGCATAGATGGAGACCCGCGGGCCGGGAGCAATATCGGCATTATCAAAGACCCACTGACGAATCCGCAATTAGTAGCAGCAACTCGACCAATCCCCAACGGGTTTGCTACTGATTTAGTGCTTTCTAGTGACAGCAAGTACCTCTATGCTTCCTATCCGAATTTGAGCGGTGCGAACGGCAAAGTGTATGTCTTTGACACTCAGGAATTCATTAGAACTGTGACCAACCCCGGTCAATTTCAAATTGATGCTAAAGGTCGGGGTGTCGGGCTGCCTTTGTTCAACAGCGCTACAGCACGAAATGCTACGGTTGCTGACTTGGCGGCGATTCCAATTGATAATATTAATCCAGCGGTTAGTATTGCTGCTGATTTTCAGATTCTGACCGACGCGAACAATCAATATACTTACGGCGTGCCGCCGGGAAGTAAGAAAGCTCCCGTTTCTGTGACTAACCCTCGCGGTTTGGCGGCGACACCGCTGGATTGGTTGGATTTGAAAGAGCCAATAGGTACTAGCAAAAATTCAGAAAATCCCCTTAACCCAAAGTTCCAATGGAGTTTTGACAGTCCACCGAATCAGGACATTACAGAAGTTAATCTCTTCGTCAGCGTGTTTGACGAAGGTGAGGGCTTGTTGCCTTGGGATAAAGTAGTTGATTTACCCGACCCTAACGGTAACAAATTTCTCTTCGACCAAGGATTGAGCAAACCGCAGCAGTTAGATTTACTGACAAAACCTTGGAATACATCATCTTACCGCAAAGAAAACGATTTCAATCCCAACCGCATTTTAACCGCAACTTGGCAGAAAGATAGCACCAATATCGGCAAGTGGACTTTCGATGGCGGTAAAACATTTACTCAGGGAAGCAATACCAGCTTTACACTTCCTCCCAGTCTCAAACTGACTGCCGGCCAGAAGTATAATTGGGCAGTTGAAGCTTGGAATAAAGAAGGAAAACGCAACGAGGAGTTTGGTAATTTCTGGACGCCGCTACCGCCAGCCCTCAACGGTGACAATACCTTCAGCAGCGTCACCGTGCTGACTCACGGCTTTAAACCTCCTGTGTTCAATGAGCCGGGAATTCCTTCAGAGTTTTACCAAATGGGTAATAGCATTGCCAATGCAGGTATCGACGGCGGCGGTTTGATGATGCAGTACGATCTCGCTACTGGTTACTGGATTCCTATCAACAAAAATGGTGCAGTTTCGCCAGACTTCCAAGCAGGTTTGAATCCCAAAGCCGACCCAAACTATCTCACAAAGCTGGGAAGTTATATAGCTCCATACCTTGCCAAAAAACAACCATTAGTTCTGCTAAATAACTGGTCACAAAATAATGAGTCGGCAGTTCCTGATTCAGGCTTCACAGAAGCAGCCGCAGATGCTTTCTTTACTTCCCTCGTGCAGTTGGATGGAGTGCTGAAGAATAAAACCAGCCCTACCAAACAAGGTGCAGTTTTCAATTCACCGCTGCACTTTGTTGGTTTCAGTCGGGGTACAGTTGTTAACAGCGAAATTATTCAGCGTTTGGGTACTCATTTTCCTGATGCTGGCGGCAAACCCAACTCTGGTACTCGCGACCTTCAGATGACAACTTTAGACCCCCATGATTTCAAGCAACCGGGTCTAAAGGTGCCACTAGGGGATTTCAGCGATTTCCGCGAACCGAAAGTTCAGGTGTGGAAAAATGTTACTTTTGCCGACAATTATTATCAGACAGTCCCGAATTTATTGAGCGGTACACTTACGCCAGCGGGTCGCAATATTCCAAATCTACCGTCTACTGAGAACGGAACAGCCCCAGGACTTAAGTTTCCGCGAGAAGGTTGGAGATCGGAAACTCCCAATCCTAATGGTAAGCTGTTAGGAGAACCGGATTTGTCGGTTTTCTTGGGAACTAATAAAAATAACCCAGGTTACAATAACAGCCGTGCTGGGTTTACGAGAGAAACAGATCCTATTTTTGGAACGGGAGGCGTACACGGACGTGTTGTGAGTTGGTACGGAGGAACATCCGACTTGCTTCCAACTAACTTTCCGTCCGATCAAAACTTAGAAGTTAATCCTGTATTTCGTCGGCGAGGCGATGAGTATCGAGAACAGTTGTTCGATAAAAACTTTTCATTTAACAATAGTGTTGTGACAGGCCCGGCTCGGGTTAGCCCTTGGTATACGCCGGAAAGCAAATTCCAACACGGTGCAGATGCTGCTCCTTGGGAAGGGATTGGTACGGGCTGGTTTTATTCGGCTCTGGGTGGCGGTTACAGTTCCCGCCCCAAAACAAATGTAGAGCGTATCCCGCTAGATTTTGACAATACTTATGATGCCAGGATGCGGGGAGATGCGGCAGTTCCTACTTTGTTTAATGGGAATTTTGATGCTGTTTTCGATCCTTCGGGAGTAACTCGAACTCCTTTGTCTAAGGGTCTACCTGGATGGTCGTTCCACAACGGTCAATCCGCAAATATTGATTTGGTTCAAAGTTTGGAAGACGTAAAACTTATCCAAGGGAACAGCCAACCAAACTATGCCTTTAAGTTAGAAACCAGCAAGGTGAAGGAAATTGTTCACAATCGCTTTGTTGTACCCGATTGGGGCGCTCTTCGATTCGATCTGCACGCACCAAAGATTGCCAATAGCTCTAATGCCAAATCTAAAGGCACGCTGAATGTCACTATTCGACCATTAGATCCCTCAATTCCAGCATTTTCTCAACCAATAACTCTTCAAAAAGCTGAAAATCAAACGGACACTAATAAAGCTCCTGCTAGTTACCTAACAGATAAATACAAAGTAGATTACGGGATAGAAGGCTTTGAATCTTTCTCTGTTGATGTACCAGAAAAACTTCGCGGTCAGCCAGCAACTCTTGAATTCAAGATCGAAGCATCTATTCCCGTCTATCTAGATAATGTCTTTTTCCAAAGCGAGTCGCTGAGGTTTGGCAATCCAACTACAGCAAGAACTGACCTAGTGACTAATAAGACCTATCAAAATAACTATTTGATAGAGAAGCCACAGTACACTGTTTCCTATAATGGTCAAAAAAATACACCTAACTGGGTTAGTTGGGTTCTGGATGGCTCGTGGCCAGGAAATATTAAAAGTAAAGACAGACCTCGTGAGTTTGCGGTAGACCCCGATTTAAATAGTTCCTTTTACCGGGTTGCTCATAAAGACTATAACTTCGATAGTCAAATTAACTATGAGAAGAAGGGCGAGTATGACTTATTTAATCTTGAAAAGCCAGCTATCTTCTGGCCAGTACGGGGACACATGAGTGCTTCTAACGACCGAAATAGAAGCACAAAGGATATGTATGCTAGTTTCTTAACTACGAATATTGTTCCTCAAGATGCCAAGGGAAATGGAGGTGCTTGGAGTAGTTTGGAAGAGAAGCTACAGGATCTGGCGCGTCTTAAAAATGAACAAGGACAGCCAACACCTTATAAGTTCTATATCTCTTCTGGTGTGTACGGTGCTGGTGGTGGAGAGTTAACAAAATATTCTACTCCTCCTACTGTGAAAGTTTTAAATGAAAGAGGAAGAGTTGTGGAAGCTCCACTTCAGGATAATCCCAATTCTTTTAAAACATTCAAAACAGCGGACGGTGATCGAACGATAACAGTTCCTAGTGCTCTCTGGAAAGTTGTGCTGGGATTCAAGCCAAATTCAACATCTGACAAGCCAGATTATCACTTTGCTTTTTGGATGCCGAACAATTCCTATGAAATTCAGAAGAGCCTAGATTACACGACAAAAGATGCCAAGGGAAATATTATCGTCAAAAATAATACCTTGGGCTGGGAAGAGCGTTTAATTCCCATTGGCAAGCTAGAAGAAAGACTGAATGCAGATTTACAAAAATCTGGCGACTCATTTAGATATGACTTTCTTTCTCAGATAAAAGATCCTAACAGCAAGGACAAAATGAAAAAAAATATATCCCTTCTTCCCTAAAAAATTGGCTCAACTAACTTCCTCTTTGGCTGAGGGTAGGTAATTAGTTGATATATAGCAATTCTCAATCATTCATGAGGATTTGTAGGGGTAGTGCCCCGTGCCTACCCCAGCATCTAAGGGCAACCACGGGGGGATTGCCCCTACAAGAATTATGCAAATGATTTAGGATCGCTATAGCCCGTCTAAATCATTTGTATAGATATGTAGGGGCGATGCCAAGAGTGTCGGCCCTGACAATCACGGGGTTCTTCAGGGGGGATTACCCTTACCAAGATTATACAACTCATTTAGACGTGCTATAGTAGCTACGAATTAGTCTTCACTGTTCCAAATAGTACCATCGGGCATGATAGTATCTTTAAAGTAAACGTCTGTGAAAACAACCGTTCCAGGTTGGTAATTGTTAACTTCACTTATTTTAAAGTCAGTGCCAAAGAAGTTAGCTCTCGTCAAGTCACACTTATAAAAACCCACCCCCTTTTGAAACTTAGCATCCCTAAAATCACTATCAATTAAGTCACAAAAACCAAACCCGGTGTCAATCATTTCGGCTCCACTAAATTTGCATCTACTCAAATTAGTCATGTGAAAACCAGTCTCCTGCAAATCGGTCTGAGTCAAATTCGCCCCAGTCAAATCCGCTCTGTCAAAGTTAGCTCGCCACAGACAAGCTTCGCTCAGGTTAGCCCCACTCAAATCCGCATCTTCAAAATGTGCGTAGGCCAAGTCGAGGTCGCTCAAATCTGAGCCACTAAAATTGATTCCTTGTCCGTAAAAAACCAGGGATCGTAAGTCACTTTCCTTGAAGTTAGCTCCACTCAAGTTCACTCCACTTAAGTAGCGCTCCTTAGACTGCTCGTTGCTCAATTTCACTTTAATCAAAGAAAAGTCTCTCTCCCCAGCCTCATAGCGCCTCAGCACTTCTTCCAACCACAAATGTTTTCTACTGTTGTATATTCTGATATATTCTGCTTCTTTTTCTTCTTCGTTCATGACTTTATTTCTAGAATCTGTTGACAATAAAAATGACGGATTAGTCTTCACTATTCCAAATAGTACCATCGGGCATGATGGTATCTTTAAATTGAGCATCTGTAAAAATAGCCATTTCAGATTTGTTAGCTCTAATTTCATCCAGATCCAACTCAGTACCAAAAAAGTTAGTTCTCGTCAAGTCAGCCCGATAAAAACGAACGCTATCTTTAAACTTAGCATTCCTAAAATCACTATCGGTTAAGTTAGCATCACCAAAACTTGTCTCAATCATCTTGGCTCCACTTAAGTTTGCTCTACTCAAATTCGCGTCGTAAAACTTAGTCTCCTGCAAATCAGTCTGAGTCAAATTCGCCCCAGTCAAATCCGCTCTGCCAAAGTTAGCTCGCCACAGACAAGCTCCGCTCAGGTTAGCCCCACTCAAATCCGCATTTTCAAAATGTGCGTAGGCCAAGTCGAGGTCGCTCAAATCTGAGCCACTAAAATTGATTCCTTGTCCGTAAAAAACCAGGGATTCCAAGTCACTTTCCCTGAAGTTAGCTCCACTCAAGTTCACTCCACTTAAGTAGCGCTCCTTAGATTGCTGGTCGCTCAAGTACACTTGAATTAGAGAAAAGTCTCTCTCCCCTGCCTCATAGCGCCTGAGCACTTCTTCTAACCACACCTGTTTTCTACTGTTGCATATTCTGATCCATTCTGCTTCTTCTTCTTCGTTCATGACTTTATTTCTAGAATCTGTTGAGAATAAAAATGTTGATACTACTAAAATAACTCTATCTTTGAAAAATAGCAAATACTTACTTCGGGAGCAAATGTTTATCAACTCGTGGCATCACAGATTCGCAGAAGCGAACATCGACAGACAGTCAATACGATTTTGTTTCTAATATCCCCAATTCTGCTATTAAGGAAAGGGGTGCATCTCTATTTGGCAAGGGCGAAGCACCTGACGGCAGACAATTTATTAGTGAGTACCAGAGATTTACTGCCGTCAGGTGCTTCGCCCCTACGAATATATTTAAAAAAATGATATGCACCCAATGAAAGGCTCAAGAAAGTGCAGAAGGTTCTTTCACAATAGCTCACATTCTGGCTGAAATAGACTTGGTTGAAATCGCAATTCCCGTCGGATTCACCGTCGAACTCATGTTTGAGGAGAAGTCTATAGCCTTTCTCAGAAAGATGAGGTATGATGTTACTGACACTTACTCATGAGGATCAAACAGATAAGACACGATCGAATGAACTATAATTATATGGTTCAGTAAAGCCCAGCGGAAGCGATATAACACATAATAGCATTGTTCTGACAGCACGAAGAAGTTGACTCACAACACGTTTACTTGTACTCCTCTTCATACATTGTGAAAAATGAAAACGTATTCGATTGATTTTCAGCAAAAAATTCTTGATACTTATCATACTGAACCGATTTCACAAAAAGCAATAGCTAAGCGTTTTTCTGTAGCCCTCAGCTTTGTACAAAAATTGCTTAAACAATATCGTGAAACAAAAAATATTACTCCCCGAACTGACCGATGTGGAGTCAAAGGCAAACTGAATGCAGAGCAACTACTCATATTGGGGAAATTGATTGAAGAAAATAATGATGCCACTCTTGAAGAACTTCGTTATTTACTTTATGGAAAAATTGGATTTTCTGTTAGTATATCTACAATAGCAAGAATGATAAAACTCTTAGATATTACATTCAAAAAAAGACTCTATTCCCTTCAGGCAAAGGCACAGAGCGAGTGCAAATACTGCGATGTGAGTTCTGGGAACAAATTAAAAAGTAAGGTTTGAAAGACTTAATATTCATTGATGAATCTGGAGTTAATTTGGCAATGGTTAGATTATATGCTAGAGCTTTGAAAGGTCAGAGAGCCAAGGGGGCAAAGCCAACTAAACGTGGTCAAAATGTCTCAATAATTGGAGCAATATCAGTGTCTGAAATTTTGACATCGGTTAATCTAATAGGCGGAACTGATGCAATTACATTTGAAGCTTTTATTATCAGAAAACTTGTGCCAAAACTATGGAAAGGGGCTTGTGTAGTCATGGATAATTGTCCCATTCACTTGGGAGACGAAGTGAAAAAAGCTATCGAAAAAAAAGGGGCAAAATTAATATTGTTATCTCCTTATTCACCAGATTTTTTACCAATTGAAAATCTGTGGTCAAAGCTTAAAAATATTCTCCGTTCGATCGAGACACCTATAGCAATCCTAAATGATTAATACAGATATGTAGGGGCGGTGCCAAGAGTGCCCGCCCTCTGAGATTGGGCAACCACGGGGAGTAGGGGTCGGATTGCCCCTACAAGAATTACACAAATGATTTAGGATTGCTATAATTATCAAGAATTAGCCAAAGCCATAGAGTTGGCGTTGGGTCAAGTTACATCATCAAATATTTTTAACTGGTTTACACACTGCTGTTATTGTACCTCATCTTTCTGAGAAAGGCTATATCTTAGATACTGAAGCAGTGAGTAATTCAGAGGTATTATCGGAATACAAAGCGCAGCAAAGTAATGAGAGAGGATTTAGATTTATCAAAGATCCTTTATTTTTCACTTCGAGTGTATTCGTGAAAAAGCCGGAGCGAGTTGAAGCAATTGGAATGATAATGGGACTGTGTTTGTTAGTATATAACCTGGCACAAAGGAAATTGAGACAACAATTATCAGCTACCAACAAGCAAGTGAAAAATCAGGTAAAGAAATTGACCAATAAGCCGACAATGCGCTGGATATTTCAGATGTTTCAGGCGGTGCATTTAGTGACAATAAATGGAGCGAAGCAGGTCAGTAATTTAACCAAAGAACTTCAAGATATCTTGCGACATTTAGGAGAGTATTGTTGTCAATACTATTTAATTTTTTTCAAGTGAATAACGATTGAGTTCGAGGTGTAGATAGTTGTCAATAATTGTCATTAATTAGGGCTTGCTGAAAAAGTCAGAAAACAGCATTTAGAAAGATGAGTGAATTTGAGAATGCCTCGGCAATATAAGTTTTCTCAATCTTGTGATGGCAAAACATAGCTTTTGCCGATCATTTGAGCCAAAAAACATCCCCAAAGGTTTTTGTTATGAAATAGACCGAAAAAAAGCCAAAAAGCCTGCCTTAGCAGGGCAGAAAGATTCATCACCAGAAAAGTTATAGCGATGCTTGTTTCAGAAGTATTATTAAGTTTAGCCATCACTCTACCAAGGCTAAATTTTCTTTTAGCTTCTCCAAATTTCCCCTCAATTAAGTTACGAATTCTTTCGTCTGATTGAGCTTGTTTTTTGATTGCTTTGCTCGGATTTTTGGGAGGTCTTCCTCCTAGACGAACACCGCTCATTCTAATGCCGAGTTCTTTGCACCAAGCTCTATTTTCTTGGGTTCGATATATCCGATCTACATGAATTGATTCAGGGTAATATCCGGTAAATTGTTTAAAGGCTTCTACTTGTCTTTTAAGGTCTCCTGATTCGTTGAAGTTATCCCAACTAATTCGGTCTAAAAATACGTACCCATTTCGGCAACTGGCTGAGAGTTTTGCCCCAAATTCAACGGATTTCCCAGCTTTTCATCTGATTATAGGGCGGATATGTGGTTGTTTTAAACTTACTATTCTGTCGGGAATACTATGTTTTTTGTTTTTATACATTAACAACTGTTGACGGTAGACTTCTGCAACTACTAACAGCATTCTATAATCAGATTTGGTTAATAACTGTAGCTCACCCATTCGCTCTATACTAGCCAAATTTCTTGGGATGTATTGTAGTTGTTCTTTAATTGCTTTTCTTCTTTTTTTAGTCGTGTTTTTTTTTGTTTTGCTATGGCTAGGTATTCTTTTCTGGCTCGGTTTCGATAGGTTCTTGGCTTTTTTTTTACGGTGATTTAGTTTGATTGTGTAGACTGTCTATGATTTTTTCTGTATTTTCTCTGGCTTGATTTAATAGTCCTAATTCTGTCGGATATTTAAGATCGGCTGGCGCACAGGTTGCATCTAATATTAATTTTCCTTGGTTTTTGGGTTCACTTCTTTCTGATGACTTTTTTTCTACTTCTTGTCCCTGTACTTGGGTGTGGTCTTTGACCATTTTTTCATTGATTTTATTGACTAGGTTGACTCCTATTCTTTTCCGAAAATAAACGAACATGGATGAGTCGAATGGTGATTCATTACTATAGCCACTCAGACCTAGGAAGTATTGTAGGTATGGGTTTTCTCTTATTTGTTCTACTGTTTCTGCATCGCTAGTTCCTAATCTTTCTTTGATTATTAATGCCCAAGCGTGCCATAGGAAACGATTTGGCAGGGGCTCCAGTTGCACAGGTGAATTTTTGGGCATATTCATCTTCAAATTCAGCCCATGGAATTATTTTTGCCATGATTACCCAACGATTATTCTCTGACAATTGTCCCTCGTGCAAGTAGGTCAAAGTTGGAAGGTTCTTTTGGGGTTGGGTCAAGTTTTCGGTACATGAAGGAAAGTGATGCTGTGCATGGCTTTTGACTAATTTTAGCTCATAGTCTTACACTCGCGCTCGCACCGAACACAAGTCAAAGCTTTTTCAGGTAAGGGTTTTAGGCTTATTCAGCAAGCCCTAGTTAGTCAAGATAATTTGCTCTTGGCATAAGTTGCCTTGCTTAAAAAAAATGATTGACCATAATAAAAAGCAATGTGAATATGTGAGAAAAAGTCAATTATCGCTCTTTTGTCACTTTCATGAGAGTAAATTCTCGAAGACACGACAGCAAAGGATCTCTTGCCAAATGCTCCCAAAGCCAGCAAGGTGTTAGAAAATCGTTCCACAAAGCCATGCCAGATTAGCATTATCAAATTATGGTCAGATTTTTCCTTTCTTAGAGTGATTAAAGAGCGTTATTTCAACTTACTTAATTTAGCTGAATTTAACAAGCTTCTGTAACGCTAACACTGCATAATTTCAGCCCAAAAGTGTTTGGCTTCCAAGTTTTCACAACTGATAAAAAAATCAGACCCACATCTGCGGAATGTGGGTTATAGGCAGTACAGGAGTTTTTTGCAAGTCAGATCCTTCTTAAGTCAACCGTATTGAATTATATTGGCGATCGGTGATTGCTGGCATACTCAAGCTTTTTTGCCGTGTACTTGAATGCGTTTGTCGGTTTTTTGTTTCTTAATCCAAGAGATAAATCTCTGGAGTTCGGGGTCATTTTTGAGCTTTTCTAGGGTGTTGAGCTCTAGGGCGAGGTGTTTGTTGTCAAATAGCGAGTGTATCTGGCGGTGACAAGCTGAACAAATGTCGATCGTCTCGCTGGGATCTTCGTTTTTGCGCTTGGTGTTTTGTTTGGGGATCAGGTGGTGGGCGGTTAATGCTTCCATTTGTCGATCGCACAATTCGCACTGCATAATTTCCTCAATGCTGGTGGATGGGGAGAATTGCTTCTTTTAATTTAGCGTAATTTAGGGCGATCGGCTTTGAGAAAGTGAGTAGAGGTCGATCGCACTTCGCAAACAATAAAAAAACCCCAACCGGGGGTCTTAATTTCAGGTGAGACAGGCCTCTTGCCTGCCCGCTAAGTAGAAAAGCCTACGGTCAAATTATGTACAGCAGCACAAACAAAACAATCCAAATTACATCGACAAAGTGCCAATAAATCTCAGTCGCTTCGATGCCGAAGTGGTGTTCGCTAGAATAGTGACCGGCAATGCGCGATCGCCAAACGACCCCAGCCATCAGCACCACTCCAAACGTCACGTGCAAACCGTGAAAAGCAGTCAAAACGTAAAAGCAACTGGCATACAAATTAGTCGTCAACCCAAACTCTAAATGAGTGTATTCGTAAACTTGACCGCACAAGAAAACGACGCCCATAGCGATAGTCACGAGCAACCAATTTCGCATACCCGTCGCATCATTTTTTTTGATAGCAGCATCTGCATTGTGAATCACAAAACTACTAGCAATCAGAATTACCGTGTTAATTCCCGGCAGCAATAACTCTCGCGCGGGCGTACCTTCAGGCGGCCACATCGGGGCCATCGCCCGATAAATCAAATACGCGGCAAACATACCCATAAATATCATGCCTTCAGATCCCAAGAACACAAGTACGCCTAGCATTCTGTGGTCGGGATGTTCTTCGCCGTGGGCTTCTATTTCGGCGCTGTGGTGGTAATTTAGAGCCGTTTTTTCTGGATCGATCGCTGGAATTTGTTGCATAATAAATTGCTAGTTGAAGGAAGAGGGAAGAGGGAAGAGGGAAGAAGGAAGAAGGAAGAAGGAAGAGAATATTCGTGCCAACAATTGTCTGAAAAACTTTGTATTTCTCGTTTATAGCCGAGGCTCGATCCCCCTAAATCCCCCTTAGGAAGGGGGACTTTGAGAGAGTGGACGGTTCCTGCCTTCTAAAGGAAGCTTTGAGTTCTTCTTGTTCCCCCCGACCTAAGGCTACGGTGTACACACAAGTCGAGTTGGAAATCAGATGACGGAAAAAAACGGAAATTTATTTTTTTAATCCTTGATTTCCCGTCAACCATTATCAATAAGCTAAAACTCTCGATCAAAAGTTCGCTACTCTCAAAACCTTGCCTACGTCAGGTTGTGTCAGACATAGCCAGGTTTCTAGGAGTTGTGTGTACACCGTAGCCGACCTAAGGGGGGTTAGGGGGGGATCGAGAGCTTAATCGTCAGACAGCAGATCGTTACTATGTTTGACTTGTTTGTTGACATTAATGACTAATCACTAATGACTAATCACTAATGACTAATTGTCATCTTGACTTTCATCAGCAGGAGAATCAACATTTATCTCCGATTCAGGCTCGACCAAAGTTGCAGTACCGCCAAAGAATGTGGAAGCTTGAGCTTCTGCAATCGGAATACCGCGTTTCTGGCCGCTGGCGCTGGCGATCGCATTTTCCCTCAACTTCAGCCTGAGACGTTCGCCAGTGTTCTGAATTTTTTCCATGCCGTAATCGTAAGGCCCGGTTGCCAATACTGGTATTCCTTCAAAATTTTCGATCGGCGGTGGCGAAGTCGTCATCCATTCCAAACTTAAAGCTTGCCAAGGATTGTCACCTGCTTTCGGGCCGTACCTCCAACTCCAAATCACGTTAACAATAAACGGGATTGTCGAGACTGCCAGCATATAAGCGCCCACAGTACAAATGACATTAATTGTCGTAAATTTTGGGTCGTACATTGCCACTCGCCGGGGCATTCCTTGCATCCCCAAAGCGTGCATCGGCAAGAAAGTTACAGTAAAGCCCACATAGGTTAAAACAAAGTGAACTCTACCCCAAAATTCGTTAAGCATCCGCCCCGTCATTTTGGGGAACCAGTGGTAAAAAGCCGCGTAAATTCCAAACACTGAGCCGCCAAACAGCACGTAGTGTAAGTGAGCGACGATAAAATAAGTATCGTGAACGTGAATGTCGAAAGGTACCGAAGCTACCATGATCCCGGTGATGCCGCCGAGGAGGAATGTTGAGATAAAACCCATCCCAAATAACATCGCACTCACTAGGCGGAGTTTGCCGCCCCAAATAGTTGCCAACCAGCTAAATATTTTAATCCCAGTGGGTACGGCGATGATCATGGTGGTGATCATGAAAAACATCCGCAGCCAGCCGGGAGTACCGCTGGTAAACATATGGTGCGCCCATACGATTAAGCCCAAAAAGCTGATGGCAAGACTGGAATAGGCGATCGCCAAATAACCAAAAATTGGCTTGCGCGAGTGCACTGGCAACACTTCTGAAATCACCCCAAAAAAGGGCATGATCATAATGTAAACTGCCGGGTGCGAATAAAACCAGAATAAATGCTGGTAGACGACGGGATCGCCGTTACCAGTCGGGTTAAAAAATGCCGTTCCTGCTAACAAGTCAAAGGATAGCAAAATCAAGGCTGCTGCTAGCACTGGAGTAGCAACTAAAGTCAGCGCTGAAGTCGCAATCATTGCCCAGCAAAACAAAGGCATTTCATTGAGACTCATGCTCGGAACCCGCATCGTGAAGATGGTAACGGCAAAATTTACCGCCCCCAAAATCGAAGAAGTTCCGAGGAACAAAACGCTGAGAATCCAAATTTCTTCTCCCATTTGAGCAGTAACTAAGCTCAAAGGTGGATAGGAAGTCCAACCAGCCTGGGGAGCTCCCACCAAAAAACTGCTCAACAGCAACACGCCCGCTACGGGAATCATCCAAAAAGCCAGGGCGTTGAGCCGGGGAAATGCCATGTCTTTTGCCCCAATCATTAAGGGGATCAAAAAGTTAGCAAATCCGGCGCCTGCGGGGACAATCCATAGGAAAATCATCACCGTGGCGTGAACAGTAAATAAACTGTTGTAGAGTTCGGGGGCGACAAAATCGGAGTCGGGTGTGGCGAGTTCGGTTCGCACTAAGGTAGCCATCACGCCGCCGATTAGATAGAATCCAAAAGTTGTAACTAGGTATTGAATACCGATGACTTTGTGGTCGGTATTAAATGTGAAATAATCTCGCCAATGTCTATCGGCGGGTGCTGTTCCGCGAGCATCTATGTTGGCAGTTTCTTGGAACTGTGCTTGTGTCATAGTTATTAGTCATTAGTTATTAGTCATTAGTTATTTGCTCTGGATTAAATATCCATTGCCAGGAACTAATGACTATTTTTTGTGATGAGTTGGATGAAGTTGTTCTAGACTTTCGGGATTGATTTTTATTTCCCTGACGTAGGGAGCTAAGAATTCCCCGTCTGACATTTTTTCTGGATTGATGGCAACTGCTTGCTCTAAGTTTTGAGCGCTAGCAACTTGCTGTTCTTTCACCCAACTGTCGAAGTCTTCGGGTGTGTGAACGAATGCTACAGCTTTCATTGCTCCGTGATATGCGCCGCACAATTCAGCACAAACAATTCGGTATTCGCCGACTTTGTTTGGTATAAATCTTAGTTCGCTTCCTCGCCCAGGAATTGCATCTTGTTTGAGCCGAAATTCGGGCATCCAAAATGCGTGCAGCACGTCTTGAGCTGCAAGATTTAGCTGTACGTCGCCGTTGAGTGGCATATGCAGTTCACCGGAACTAACGCCACTTTCTGGATAGCTAAAAATCCAGGCGTACTGCAAACCCATGACATTTACTACTAAGTCTGCTGGTTTTTCTTCGTTTTCTGGGGCAGCACCTACGCCTAGGGCAATTTGTTTTTCTGGCTGAATTTGAGGGGCTTTTTGTGGTGTATCTGACAGCGTGCCTGCGATCGCACTTCCGCGCATTTTAGAGTGCGATTGCATTGTACCGTGGTCGTGATTACCCATCGGATCGAGGCCACCCATTGAGTTGTAAATCTCAAAACTGTAGACTCCGATACCTAAAATAATCACCGCTGGTAGGGCTGTCCAAAGAATTTCTAAAGGAAAGTTATCATGCCAAGCTGGCCCGTCTGTATTGTCTCCTTCACGACGGCGATATTTAATTACAGCAACGACGATCACTCCGTGGACTAGGATAAATAATCCTATGGAAAGTGTCATCATTGTGTTGAATAGTCCGTCTATCTGCGATGCTTGAGCCGAGGCGGCGATCGGCATTAATCCATGATTCTGGCCGTACCAGAGACTGATCAGAGTCACTCCGATGCCGACGAGCATGGTGAGGATGGAACTTGGAATGTTCACAAAGAAATCCGGTAAGTGGGAAGCGAGTCTTTAGACCTGAGAGGAAAACGACGCGACGGTTTCAACACATTCGACTGCGCTCAGTGACCGCCGCATTGAATTCCCTTTCGAGGTTGGAGAGGTATGGTTGCCTCTAGAAATGGAGATATGGTTGTCTCCTTTCTCCCTTGCGGGGTAATGTTCGTGCAGACCTGTTATAAAGGCTTGTTAAACCTGCAACACTGTTGAGCGTGACTTTCAAACTGTTTAATTGCAGATGACAGAGCCCAAAACTGGCGTCGCATTCAAGGAGTATCGTGACCTAAATAACGGCTCCTTTTACAAGGGGTCTGGTCAGAACAGCTTGCAATTTCTTACAAGCTCAATGGCACTTAGCCATGAGTTCCTGACGCTGGTACCTTTTAGTAGCGACACTTCTTCGCTGGAATAATTAGGGAAGCGCCTCTGGGTTGTCAATTTTTAATTGTAGATTGACATTTTGAACACAATGCCTATCTTAAGGCTTACTTAAGGCTTAGTATTTGTGGGCGATCGCTTGTTCGGATTAATACGGCTTAGGTCCCTTGACAAAAATCAGAAAAAATGGTAATAAATTTGTTTTCTTTGCTACTAAATCTGAGATTGTTTTTCAAACACCATTAAATGCTGCTGGGGTAACATATCTTTTGTCTCTTTCCATACTAAACCGACGGCGGCCATTTCTTTTTTAACCTGCTGCTGCGTCATTTTGTGCAAACCTTTAATGGGAATCAGCGGATTTTCGCCCCGATACTCGATCGATACCGTGCGGCCTCCCGGTTTGAGTGCTTTGACAATTCCTTGCATCATTTCTCTGGGATATGCGAATTCGTGATAGGCATCCACCATCACAACTAAATCGACGCTGTTTTCCGGCAAATTCGGATTGTCGATACTTCCCAAAACTGGCTCAACGTTAGCAATATTTTTTTCTTGTTTGTTCAATTCAATAAAGTTGAGCATTTCCGGCTGTACGTCAACGGCGAAAACTTTTCCTTCGGGAACTAGGGGGGCGATGCGAAAGCTAAAATATCCGGTTCCGGCTCCAATGTCTGCTACAATGTCTGTTGGTTTTAAATCAAGATTGTTGACTAATCGAGCTGATTTTTCTTCCATGCCGCGAGATGGTCTTTCCAGCCAACTAGCCCCTTGATATCCCATGACTTGGGCAATTTCTCGACCCATGTAAAATTTGCCTGTGCCGTCGGGGTTGTGGATTGTTCGCTGCTGATAAATTGTATCTTGGTTGGCGATTTTATTTGCTGCTGCTGCCCCGATATTGAGCGGAAACACGCAAACTATTGTCAGGATGATTGCTGTTAATAATTTAATGAATTGTGGAATTTTATTCACGGTATTTATGATTGTGTATTTGAATGGTTGCTCGCGATCTGCCCATTGGCGATGACTTAACGTTAAACGTAATTAGGTACGTAGTTGCGCTTCAGCGCTATACGCTTATATTATCAAGAGCGCTGAAGCGCAACTACGTACCTTAAGAATATTGAGAATGGTTCAATATTTAATTTACGGCTGATGATAATAATTTGATTGTACCAGCAGTTGCGTCGATTTCGACTTCTTTGCCGATCGGCAAAGTGAACTTATCCCGAATGTGTCCCACCATCGAACCGTACCACGCGGGAATATTCAAGGGGCGGATGCGATCCGTCAAGACTTGAGACAAGGTGAGGGACTCTTGCGGCTTTTCCGCCTCGCACTTGGTACACTGTCCGAAAACAAAACCGGATATTTTATCGAGAATGCCTGCTAATTGGAGGTGCGTCAACATTCGATCGATACGATAAACCTCTTCGCTAACTTCCTCGACAAACAAAATACTGTTTTCCCAATCCGGCAAATAAGCTGAACCGATTAGTGTTGAGATTACCGATAAATTGCCCCCGATGAGTTTTCCCCTAGCTGTGCCGCGCCGGATGGTTTCTACAGGCATACTTTTGGAGTTTTGCAGGGTCACAGAACCTCCGTCAAACAAAACTTTTTTGACGTAATCTACTGTAAAGGGACTCCAACTTGAAACGCCTAAAGGGCCGTGAAAAGTAACTATATTAGTTTTAGCATGAATTGCCAATAATAGCGCAGTAATATCGCTGAATCCCATAATAATTTTGGGATTGTTGCGGATTATATTGTAATCCAGGAGGGGCAAGATGCGACCGCAGCCCCAGCCGCCCATCCCGGTAAAAATAGCTTGCACTGAGTCGTCGGCAAAGGCTGCGTTGACATCGGCGGCGCGATCGGCATCTTTGCCTGCTAAGTAGCCGTAGCGATCGTAAAAATGCTCTCCTAGTTTAACTTTTAAACCTAGGTTATCCAGCACTTTGAAAAATTGCTGCACTTCTTTTTCGTAGTTGAAAGCCGCAGGATTGATTAAGGCTACTGTATCGCCGACTTGCAGGCGGCGCGGCTCGATCGCACTTTTGGGAAAAAGGTTGTTTTGGGCTAGGGGTAAAAGCTGAGTACCAATAGCAGTCAACCCAAAAGTTCTGAGCAGGTAGCGGCGGGCGAAAGTCATAACTGTTAGCTAATTTGTACTAGGGAAGAAGGAAGAAGGAAGAGGGAAGAAGGAAGAGGGAAGAGGGAAGAAGGAAGAGGGAAGAAGGAAGAAGGAAGAGGGAAGAAGGAAGAAGGAAGAAAATTAATGGTTTGAGTCGCCATTTAAGGGAGCATCTCAATGAATACAAAAAAGCAATTTCTTTACAGTGCGAGCGTCCCCGCTCGCGATCTATGCTCCAATACGGTTTACTTAAAATGGTCATTGCGAGGAACGAAGCAATCTCCGTATCTATTTTTCATAGCGGTTTACCCCCAGGACTGCATACCAGTAAACGGTATTGATCTATACTCGCGAGCGGGGACAGCACTATAAAATCCAAACATCAAAACTGAGATGCTCCCCCTATTGAAAACGTCCAAACCGTATTAATCCTTGCTATATTACTCTATAATAAAGTGTATAGTAGCTTAGTTTGATTTTGCGATTATTTCATGAAAACAGACAGTAAAGTCTCAGCTAAAAAATCCTGGGCGAAATCTTTAGCCCGTCCTGCTGACGAGTTTCCGCTGACTCAGCTATCGGTTAAAACTGGTAAAATTCCCGACGGATTGCGCGGCACTCTCTACCGCAACGGGCCCGCACGTTTGGAACGTGGCGGTGTTGCTGCGGGACACTGGTTTGATGGCGACGGTGCAATTTTGGCAGTACATTTTACTGATGTTGGTGCTACGGCTGTCTATCGCTACGTGCAAACAGCGGGATATCTAGCTGAAGAAAAAGCCGATCGATTTCTCTACAGTAATTACGGCATGACAGCGCCGGGCCCGGTGTGGTTGCGGTGGACTAAAACTGTTAAAAATGCTGCGAATACTTCTGTTTTAGCTTTGCCCGATCGCCTTTTGGCATTGTGGGAAGGTGGGCCGCCTCATAGCCTTGATTTACAAACCCTAGAAACTATTGGTACAGACAACTTAGGAAATTTAGCAGGAGAATTTAGCTATTCGGCTCACTGCAAACGTGACCCGATTAGCGGTAATATTTATAACTTTGGAGTATTGCCTGGTGTTCCTACGAAGTTAAATGTTTATAAAAGTGATTTTACAGGTACAGTTGTCCAAAAAACAACTATTGCTTTAAATGGACTTCCACTGATTCATGACTTTGTTTTGGCTGGGAAGTATTTAATATTTTTTGTGCCACCAGTGCGACTCAATTTTTTACCTGTGTTAGCTGGAATTAGCAGTTATGGTGAATCATTTGAGTGGAAGCCGGAGTTGGGAACAGAAATATTAGTTGTCGATTCAGAAACTCTATCTTTAGTTAGTCGCGGCAAAACCGATCCTTGGTTTCAGTGGCATTTTGCTAACGGCTTTGTCAAAGAAGATGGTGAGGTTGCCGTTGATTTTGTGCGCTTTGCTGATTTTACAACTAATCAGCGACTGAAAGAAGTAGCGACTGGTGAAACTCACACCGATGCAGAGGGTATTCTTTGCCGAGTACATCTCAATCCTCTAACGGCAAAAGTGACAGGAATAGAAGAATTGTTGGATAAACCTTGCGAGTTTCCGATTGTACCTGCTTCAGAAATTGGGCAAGACTCGCGGTATATTTATCTGGCAATGTATAGACCTGATGTGAATATTGTACCGGAACGTTATGGCGCGATCGCCCGTTTGGACACAAAAACCCGCAATCTCACAATTGCCGACTGCGGCGAAAATCGCTATCCCGCAGAACCCATCTACGTTCCAGATATTTCCTCGGAGAAAGGTTGGATTTTGACAGTTATTTACGACGGCAATTCTGATAGCAGCGAAGTGTGGATATATGAGGGCGACGGACTTTCCCGCCCGCCTGTTTGTCAGCTAGAATTGCCCGGTGTCATACCTTTGGGCTTTCACGGTACTTGGAAATCGGCCGTCTGAGAAGATTGTAAAGAAGTGTTGCGGAAGATTTATTAAAAATTGTTGCAGCTTTGAGGTGGAGTTGTTAACGTGTGTGTAGATAGGAAATTCTCATATCTAGGAGGTGTGGAATTTATGCTCTATATTGCTCATATATCCTGTGCAAATTTCGACGAATCCCCGGCGAATATCCTCGGCGAATAAATTCGCGCCTACACAGGCAAAGTCTGCCTCCGCAGACTGAAGAAAAAGGGGTAATAAAACCCCGGTGAATATTCCCGGCGAATAAATTCGCGGCTACACAAGCAAAATCTGCCTCCGCAGACTGAAGAAGGATAACCAATCCGGCGAATAAATTCGCGGCTACACAAGCAAAGTCTGCCTCCGCAGACTGAAGATAACTCGGCGAATGAATTCGCGGCTACACAAGCAAAGTCTGCCTCCGCAGACTGAAGATAACTCGGCGAATGAATTCGTGGCTACACAAGCAAAGTCTGCCTCCGCAGACTGAAGAAGGATAACCAATCCGGCGAATAAATTCGCGGCTGCACAGGCAAAGTCTGCCTCCGCAGACTGAAGAATGATAACCAATCCGGCGAATAAATTCGCGGCTGCACAGGCAAAGTCTGCCTCCGCAGACTGAAGATAACTCGGCGAATAAATTCGCACCTACACAAGCAAAGTCTGCCTCCGCAGACTGAAGAAAAAGCGGTAATAAAGCCCGCTTGGCAATGATTTTCAACTAGGTTTTCTCATGTCAGGCTTGTCTGCTTGAATGAGGTTGAACGACCAGATTTCTGACAGATTTCTGGCAACTTAAAGTTTAGTTCAGCTTGCGCGCACGTCCACGATTCAAAAGGTTTGAGTTTTGAGTTAACTCCACAAATAAATTAGGTATATCTAAACTAGATAGCCTTTACCACAATTATCTATTCTGAGTTGTTACCGCGAAAACATTCAACTCATAACTGATAATTCATAACTCACAACTCCTAACTCCGTGCCGCAGCAAGCATCAAAATCAGAAGGTTTAATCTATTATGCAGCTTCAAGGAAAAACAGCTCTTGTTACAGGGGCTTCACGTGGAATTGGGCGATCGATCGCTCTTGAATTAGCCAAACAAGGCATCAAACGTTTGTTGATTGTGGCGCGCAACCGCCAGCAATTAATTGAATTGGCAGAGGAAATCGATGTTTTTGGTGTAGAAGTAGTGCCATTAGCTTTAGATTTAACTCAGTCAGTGGCGGTGAATATTGCGATCGCCCAAGCTTGGCGAGATAACGGCCCAATTCACCTGCTAGTCAACTGTGCCGGCGTCGCGCACCAAGCATCATTCTTGCGATCGCCACTCCCATTAATTCAGGAAGAAATTGCCTTGAATTTGCTCGGAACCTACACAATCACCCGGTTAATAGCGAGGCGAATGGCTGCCCAAAAAGACGGAACAATCGTCAATGTTTCGAGCTTGATGGGTAAAATTGCGGCTCCGACAATGGCAACTTATTCTGCTACTAAATTTGCCATTTTGGGATTCACCCAAGCTTTACGCAGCGAGTTAGCAGGGTATAATGTTCGGGTAACTGCTTTGCTCCCATCTCTAACAGATACCGACATGGTGCGAGACTTAGAGCAATTCCGGTGGGTAGTGCCCACAACTCCCGAAAAAGTTGCCCTCGCACTGGTGGAGGGATTGCACAAAGATGCGCCGGAAATCTTGGTAGGATATCAAAGTCATTTAGCAGTTTGGTGTCACAGAATTGCGCCTTGGCTGCTCGATTTTGTGTTGCGGATGGCAACTCCTGAACTTAGGGATAAATCCCAGCGCGATCGCAAATTGCGATCGGTTTTAGCTGGCGGGCGATAAATCTGTTTCGCCGCCGACTAACTCGGCGGCGAGTTAGTCGGCGAAGGTCATTCGCGCCTATACAAACGATGTCCGCCAGACGCCGACTAAGGAATGAGAATTAAATAACTTACAATTTTCATTATTGTGGGATGGGCGTCCCGCCCGTTATTTATAGACGGGCGGGATGCCCATCCCACCAGCTTGTGTAAATTATTTAATTCGCGATCCTAAGAAATAAAGCGATCGCAGGGTGTATGTTTCTGTTAAGCTTGATATTATTCTAAATAATATTAAGCTTGCCAGAATGAACAATATAAAATCATTACTGAATTACAAGAGTAGCCAAAAACAAAAAATTTCAGTTCCTCCAAGTCCTCTGGTTGAATTTGCCTCAAGTTGGCGGATAGCTTGGGGGAAAATAGATGCGATCGCAGATGATGCAGCGTGGCGAGATGGTAAAATAGCGATTATTTGCTCTAACCCAAGCGTTCAGCTAATTCTCAGTCCCTCTCAAAAATTTGTGATTGTTGGCGATATTTGGCTCAGCAATCGATCGCAATTGCTGGAAAAATTGGGCATTTCTGCGAGTAGTTGGCAGGGCTGCGATCGCCAATTGGTGGCTCAACTGTGGGAACGCTGGGGCCCTGAATGCTTGCCGCTGCTGGCGGGTATGTTTGTGTTTGCGGTTTGGGACAGAGAATCGCAGGTTTTGCGGCTGGCGCGCGATCGCACGGGCGCCCGCACTCTCTACTACACTAATGTTGGCGCGACTCGCTGGATTGCGCCTCAACTGCGGGCGATCGCAAAATACCACTCAAGGGCGATCGACCTCACAGCCCTGCGAGATTACCTGTGTTGTTCGTTCGTTCCGGGCGATCGTACCCTGTGGCAGCAAGTCCGAGAACTGCGTCCAGGATGCGTTTTAAGCTTCCCTGACGAGACAATTTCGGCATACTGGGAACTGCGAGAACAAGTTGTCGAGGCGGAACAATCTTTAGAATGGCACGGCGCGAGATTGCGAACTATTTTAGACGAAATTGTCCGGGAATATTTGCCAGCAAATCAACCTGTAGGCGTCTTTCTTTCCGGCGGGTTAGACTCTAGCTGCATCGCGGCTTTAGCTGCTCAATTTTGCGATCGGTCAATTCACAGTTACTCAATTCATTTTGGCGAAGAATGCGCCAACGAATTAGAATTTTCCAGTTTAGTCGCCGAACACTGCCAAACTGAACACCACATTTTAGAAATTAGCTTTCGGGATATGTGGGAAAAGTTGCCAGAAACTATGGGTTACTTAGACGATCCGATCGGCGACCCGCTGACAGTGCCAAATTTGCTATTAGGAAGAATGGCGCGGGAATCCGTCGAAGTAATTCTGAACGGCGAAGGTGGCGATCCTTGTTTTGGCGGCCCGAAAAATCAACCAATGTTAATGAACAGCTTGTACAATTCTGTCACAAATTTGGATGCACTGCCAGCATATTTGCTTTCATTTCAAAAGTGCGCTGCGGATTTACCTCAACTTTTAAAACCGGAAATTTGGGCAGCGATGCAAGCAGAACCTTCGGTATTTAGTGCGGATTTGAATGCTAGCGGCAATTATCTGAATCGATTAATGGCGTTAAATATCAAGTTTAAGGGAGCAGACCAGATTTTGACCAAAGTGAACAATTTGACTCAAGCTGCGGGCTTGCACGGGCGATCGCCTTTGTTTGATCAGCGAATCGTGGATTTGAGTATGACGATTCCGCCTGAGTACAAACTATCCGGGGTTGTGGAGAAAGCTGTGCTCAAACAAGCTGTTGCCGACCTTTTACCCCCTCAAATTTTAGACAGACCAAAAAGCGGAATGTTGGTTCCGGTGCAGTTGGGATTTAAGAAGTTTTGGCAACGAGAAGCTAAGGGTTTGTTGCTGTCAAAAAAAGCTGCGATCGCTCCTTATTTCAATCAATCTTTGATACGTCAATGGTTAGATTATGAAGGAGATACCTGGGGGCGTTATGGTGTTAAGTTGTGGTTGTTGGTGAGTTTGGAACTTTGGCTGCAAGGTAATAAGTAATATCAAATAACGTTTGTAGTGAAGACTTCAGTCCTCAGAATTGCGAGCATCTCACTTTTGGAAAAAAGCAATTTCTTTACAGTGCGATCGTCCCCGAAGAGCGAGTGTTGGATAGCTCGCTCTTCGGGGACAGCACTATAAAATCAAAACTGAGATGCTCCCTCTGAATTTGATGAGGAAGGACTAAAGTCCTCACTACGAACCTATTTAGTTGCGATATTGAATGAGCGGGGATATGGTATAAAAACCTCAACCAAAACTATCAACAACATAGATAGAACTATCCGTACCACCTAGCAGAATCAAACTGCTGTCATCGCCACCTAAATCTCGACTACCGGCAATTCCTCGATTCAAGATTTGAATCAGTTTCTGAGGACTAAACGATTCCAATTCTACATAATTACCTAATTCCAACCACTGCAATTCCTCAGCGGATAAATCTTGGCGGATTTGAGCTGATAATTGTCTAGCATCTCGTGCATTTTGCTCAGAACTTAGAACAAACATATTATCACCAGCCGCCATAATTTGCCGGGGTAGCAGTCCGATATCAATAATTATCGCACTGTTATCTGGGAACCAATTAGGACTGGTACGCAAGCGGTCAACCAAACCAATTCCTTTGGGAGTGCAATCGTGCAAAGCGTAGACTTTTAATTCGGGATTTCGGCGCAGCATTTGCATAGTTATGTCGAAGATACTTTGGGGATATCCAGTTATACTGAGGACTGCACAGTTGTTTTCAAAGTGAAAATTGTTGGCGATTAAAAATTGGGCAATTTCCGGGCGATCGCACACAACTAATCTGTCAAAACTGTAAGCGCTGACATCAGGACTGACGGTGGCATTTGCATTTGTATCGCGGGGAGATGGCAGCACTTTAGCCAGAGAGTTAATTTCTGTCCAAGTATTCATCCAGCCTTGAAACTGATTTGAGTCAATCGTGAAATTTTGATTATTTGCAGGTGTTTTGTCAATTTTTTGATTCCCATAATAGATAGATAGCATTCCGATAGCAGAGCTAGCTAAAAACAGCGGAAAGGAACTTGATAACAGATTAAAACCGATTCCGAATACCAGAACTATTCCTCCCCAAACTTGCAAAGTCTTTGCAAATTTCTGGCGTTGTTGGTATGGATACTTGCTAGAACGGCTAGCAATAAAAGTTTGTCTAATTAATAAGGTATTAATCAAAAACATTACCAGATTGAAAGCTATACTCCATTCGGAAAATATAGTTGCTGTCCAGGACCCAACAATGATACCTGAAACTATATTAATAATTAGGTATCCTGGGATTGTGTAGAACCCATCATAAATTTTGGGTTTCGATCGCCTATCTAAAAGGTAAAATAACTGTTTAGGGGTGAAAAACAGCGTGTCGTTAACCGAAATATCTGCGATCGCCTTGGCAAACATGGGGTCAGTTATTTTGACACCAGTCATAGTAGTTGGTTCAAAAGCAAACTGATGGCCACATCGCATACAGCGACCTCTAGATGTGCGATCTTTTAACTTATTGTCAGTTTGGCAGTTAATGCACTTCATAAAAATCTCCTAGTGATGATTCAAAAAACTTGATTAGCTAGCAAAATGCTGTAATCTTCCCTTTGGCGAATCAGGCGATGTTGGCTATTTTCTAACAGCACTTCCGCAGGTTTGGGGCGGTGCAAAAAGTGCGATGACATGGCATAACCATAAGCTCCCACATCTAAAATACCAAGGATTTCGCCAATAGTCAAAGCCGGAAGTTGACAGTTTTTCCCCAAATAATCCCGCGAATAAGTCGTATTGCCACAAACATCAGTAAAATGTAGAGCATCCCGACAATTCCAGGTACAAATTTCTCGATAACCACCATGAACCGACGGTACTGAAAGATTAGCAACAGTCGTATCTACACCGACAATTTGTTTAGCTTCCTGCCATTTTGTGGAAACAACTTGAGCGAGCAAAGTAGCACATCCTGCTACAACCGATCGCCCTGGTTCAATTATTAAGTCAATTGCGCGGTCTAATTGACAAATTCTGCTGGTCAATTCTGCCCCAAATAGTTCCCAGTCAAAGGCTGTACCCCCGCTGTGGTAAGGATAGCCAAAGCCGCCACCAAAGTCGAGATATTCCCAATCTGGCAATTGCTGGGCTGCGGCAATTATGGTATCAATTACTTGAGTAAAGGCTGCGGTAGAATTAGTGCCGGTACCGCGATAAAAATGCAAGCCACTCAGCTTTAATCCGGCTGTTTTGGCGATCGCAATTGCTGCGGGAAATTCGGGCGATCGCACTCCAATGCGACTTTCCCCCGTTAATTCGGGCAAATTCAGCCTCAAACCCAGACTGGGCGGTTCTAAAGCCTGCTGATTTTCCCTCAGAGATTGGTACACTTCGCAGCACAACTGCAACTGGCTAAGACTGTCGAAATTCAGAGTTTTGACACCCCATTTGAGAACTTGTTCCATCTCATCTCGGTGCAGATTGCTGCCACTATAAACAATATTTTGGGGTGCAAAACCTGCCTGAATTCCTAAATAAATATCTCCCGGTGTATTGGCGTGCAATCCCCACCCGCTATCCCGAAAGATTTGCAGCAATGCGATGCTACCGTTGGTAACGCTGGCAAAACAAAATTGAGTTCGCGGATAGTCGATCGCCTTAGTAATGCGGGCAATGGTTCGGCGCAAAATATCGCCTTGATAAACGTACAGCGGCGAACCGTAAGTAGCTAATAACTCTTGGGCTATGGCAAGAGTGAAAGGCGGTTGTTTGAGAGTTGATTGGTTAGCGGTAATTGTTTGCATTATGGTAAAATAGATGTTTGTTTAATCAAAAATGTTGATTTTATTTCAATACGGTTTAGTTAATGATGTTTATTCCCCGGAGATCCCCCTAAATCCCCCTTAAGAAGGGGGACTTTGAGTAATTTCTTGTTCCCCCCTTTTTCAAGGGGGGCTAGGGGGGATCAGGCTTAATTAAACTGTATTGATTTTATTCTGCCCACCGCTGGCGGTAGTTCCAAACTGTTCGAGGCAACCAAAACGGATGATTCCAAGACTTATTTTTTACATACTCACCTAAAATTTGCGATCGCCAATTTTGCCACATCACCAACAGCCAAATCATCTCGCCAATGCGTCGGCCTTGAATTCCGGCTGCGAATTTGCCGGACATAATTTGAGCCGCTAAATCTGGTTTCCAGTGTTTCTCTGACAGCAACACGGCAGGATTCAACCAATCGCCGATGTCATGCCAAAATTCGTTAAAACACCACGAAGTTAAGGGCACGCCCATACCGCGCTTTTCCCGCCACACTATGTCCGCAGGTAGCCAATGTTCTACCGCCCGTTTGAGGATGTATTTCTCGCAAGCACCTCGCAAACACAGTTCTCCCGACAGTTGAAATGTCCAGTCTGTGAGGGCAAAATCGCAAAAGGGCGATCGAACTTTTAGACCAAAAGCCAAAGCCAAATTAGCAGCCCGCGGATGGATGTTCTGCGCGCCTTTCAGCATCAAACCCGCGCGGCGGAGGCGGTGCAGCAAAGACGCGCCCACAGAAGGATTAAGAGCCTCTAACAGCCAATCTTGAGGCTGCACATTCAGAATTTCCGTGTAAAATTCCGGCTGATAAACTTTAGATTCGTATCCCGACAGACGGTGAAAAGTTCGCAGATATTGCAGGGCAAAATTATCATCTTTTTCGGCATTTGCTGCTTGATAAACAGCCGCTGCAATCAGAGGTTTATTCGTCCAGCCTGCAAATAACTGATCGCCACCTTCGCCGTTAAAAACGATCGCACATTCTTGACTTGCAGCCTCATTTAACAGGTACAGCGGGACTGTCACTCCGTCACCAAAGGGCAAATCTAAAGCTTTCACCGCAGAATGCAAGGCTTGTTTAATCCGGCGCGGGCTCGCATCTACCTTGACTAAGGGAATGTTCAGAAAGTAAGCAACTTGTTGAGCCCAAGGATATTCGGGAATTCCAGCATCGCCGAAGTCGAGAGTATAAGCGCGGACTTTGACTCCGGCTTTGATTAATAATGCTGCGACTACTGAGGAATCTAAACCACCTGACAGAAATACTCCGACTGTTTCATTGCTATTGATGTCCGAAATTTGACGTTCAACGGCATCTTTAAGTAAGCTTTGCAATTGTGTTATTGCTTCTACTTCGTCTTGTATTTCTTCTGAACTTTCTCGCCATTCTAACAAACGTTTTGAGTTGGCTTCAAGAATGACACCGCTATCTCGATCGCACTCCCATGTCAATTCGGTTCCGGCGGGAACTGCGAACACATTTTCTACGGGAGTTAAGGGAGTTGGAACGTAAGAAAAACAGCTATACCCGTACAAGCCGGGAATGCTAATATCTGGTTTTTTGCCAATATTTAATAATAGTTGTATATTCGATGAGAACCAAATACTCTGCTCGATTTGCGTCCAGTAAAGTGTTACTCGCCCAAAGGGTTCTCGTCCCAAAATTAGGCAATTTTCGCGGACGTTTGCCCAGGCATCGGGTAATAGCAAGCCGTTGGTTGATGGATAGGTAGATAGTCCAGATGCTGAGAGGGCAGAGATCTGCCAAGTTTTAGCGCTTTTTTGGGTTGGCAAGTGCTGCGGGCGATCGCATTCGCTACTGGCAACATTCCAAATAGGGGGATTTGGGCTGTCTACTGTGGTAAAATTGGAGGAATTCTCAACTTTTGGAACAGGAATTTGTCTCCCAGATTGGTTGATAATTTTCGCCAGCAGCGATTCTAATTTCTGGCGAGAGTCGCAGCCCCAGTATCCGACAAATTGACGCGGTTTGGTGATTGTCATAGGAAAGATACTATGGGAATTAATTTTTTTTATTAACCGCAGAGAGCGCAGAGAACGCAGAGTAGGAGAAAAAAGAGAGTTTGTGTTATGATTATTGAACTTGAAAGGATTTACTGCCGATCGCGCGATTTTCAAGAAACATTTTAACTTGCCAATTTCCGGTAGCAGCAGCAGTACCAATTTGGTGGCGGCATTGAGTATTCCAGATGGGTTTGTCGATTTCGCGAGTTTGATAGCGGTTTTGTTTGACAACTTGACCACTAGGATCGATCCAATCGCAGGATATCGATAGTTTTTTGCCTAATGGTGCATCTTTTAATGTAGTACGGTAAAAGATTTCGGGATTGTTTTGGCGGGAAATAACAGTCAAATTGCCGCCATTATCCTGCACCGATGTTATGCGGTTTTGTTGCACCGAAATGCGATCGAGGGCTTGTTGACTTTGTTGGATGTAAAATCCGGTAATTGCGATCGCCCCTACTGCCACTATCGCCAATCCTCCGGCAATTAAGCGATTTAGCTGCTGCTGTCGGGCCAATGCTTTCCGGCGCTGCAACTGAATTAAAGCTTCATCTAGCAACTCTGGAGGTAGATTCAATTCCTGCAAAATTTCTTTGACTTCTGCTGAGTCAAGTTGAGCTTTTTGGAGGTTAGAAAGGCGTTCTACTTCAGCTACTACTTGCGTTAGTTGAGTTTCAGTCAGTCGATTTTCCATAAGTCGCAACCCAATAATAGTTTTTGATGCGGTTGATTTACCTCATCACTCGATCGTTATTGTAGGGCAAGCTGAACTTAAAGTCTATTCATAAATTTCACAATTTTGAACTCATAAAAGTCATATTGTAGGCGCGATCGACATTCCAGCTAAACTTAACAAGTTCATAACACACCTACAATCTCAAATCTCCTATTACTTCATTTCCACTCGCCCTGAAGGGTAAAAGCAGCCCAATAATAGGGAGACTTCCATGGTTCCTGCTGCATCATTTCCATCTGCGCCGCCCTCAAAGCTGCGGCAGGTGGTAACTTTTGTAGCAGCATTTTCTGATAAAATTTTTGCATCAATAAAGAAGTTCCTTCATCGTCCACATTCCACAAACTCACCGCTACCCGCTGTGCCCCCGCATACATGAAACCCCTTGTCAATCCCACCATTCCCTCACCTTGAATGTTCTGCCCCAATCCTGTCTGACAAGCACTTAAAACCACTAAATTTGCTGCCAGTTTCAAGTTGAAAATATCATTCAGTCGCAAGAAGCCATTTACAAGATTGCCCTTGTCATCCACCATCGACATCATAATTCCTGACAGTTCGGGATTTTTGCTATTGGCGATGCCGTGGGTAGCAAAGTGAACGATTTGATAATTGGCTAAATTGCGATCGGTAGCCGCCGTGCGACTGGCTGCAAAATCAAATTGTTGAGTTCTAGCAACTGAAGGTACTAAACTTAATATTATGTCGGCTTCTTTGCGCGTAAAAGGCAGGCGTGTGGGCGGCCATGCTAGATTGGAAGCGCGGCTGGATCGATTTAAACCGAGGTTATTTAATTCTAATTTTTCAGTCGTTGCTTGAGGAACTTTACTCTTGACTCGTTCATCATCGGGACTGAAAACTGGATCGGCTAAAATTGCTAAAGTTCGACTTGGCTGTTTTCTGTCTGCGTAATTTTGCCGGAGAATACTGAGAGTTGATGCGGAAGGTAAGGTAATAATTTCATGTCGGGCAATTAAGAAATTACTAGCATTTTGTCCTGCTACCTGTGTCAGTGATAAAGCAGCAAAAGGAGTATAGTGCAGCACGCCGTCGGGAACAATTAATAGCCGTTTTTGTCCTAACTGGGCTGCGGCTGGCTGTAAAATTAACTCACTCAAACCTGCACTTGCCTCGGCAACTCTTTTCGGTATCTCTCTGTAACGGCCGTCAGTTACAGAGTCTCGAAAAGTGCGGGCTGCTGTTTCAATATCGGCGCGTTTGGGAAGTTCGTAGCTGGTGATTCCAGTAGCTGTCACCACCCACAAATAACTGCGGTCTTCGCCGAGGGAATATTGCAATAAAATAGTATTGTCATCAAGAATCTGTTTTTGGATTTCTGGCAGCGTTAAAGGTTGGGGTTGAGTGAGGGAAGCATAGCGGGGACTGGTGCTGCGAATTTGAGTTTGATTTTGCTGGTATTGTTGCAGTAATTCCATGCGTTTTTTGTCGGTCGCTTCAACTAAATCTGGATTGGGATTGGGGCTGTTGACTAATTCGATGTGGCGTTGTTCTGTGGCGTCTAATTGCTGTTGCAAACTCTTTTCTTGTTGCAATAAATCGGGAGAAATGCCTTCGCGAATGTTGGCATTACTTTCTTGGAGGAGTTCTAGGAGGCTGCGGGCCCTCGAACGTTCACTGGCTTCTAGGGCTTTGGTATCGTAACCGGATTTAGGATTAGTTTTATGCAGTTGCATTAACAAGTCGATGTAGAATTCGTAGTATTCTTGTACTGTGGCAAAGTACGAGCTGCGAAGTTCTGGACTGGTTATTTTGGTGCGGAGATTTTCGACGATCGCGATCGAGGATTCAATGTCTTTGATGGCTTCAGGAAGATTGTTTCGCTCGCGTTTGACATAAGCCATGTTGAGAAGGTTGATAGCTTCCACAGAGCGATTGCCTACTGCCCGATTAAGACGAAGGGACTGGCTGTAATACTCTAGTGCTTTCTGTTCGTCTCCCAATGCTAAGTAGACTAAGCCGCTGTTACTGAGGGTGGCAGCTTCCCCAGAGCGATCGCCCACAGCCCGACGCAGGGGAAGGGATTGGCTGTAATACTCTAGCGCTTTATGTGGGTCTCCCAATAGATCGTAGACTAAGCCGATGTTGTTGAGGGTGGCAGCTTCCCCAGAGCGATCGCCCACAGCCCGACGCAGGGGAAGCGACTGGCTGTAATACTCTAGCGCTTTCCGTGGGTCTCTCAATAGATAGACACTGCCGATGCCGTCGAGGGTGCGAGCTTCCCCGCGACGATCGCCCACTGCCCGAGATAGGGGAAGGGACTGGCTGTAATACTCTAGCGCTTTCTGTTTTTCTCCTAAATATGAGTAGACACTGCCGATGCCGTCGAGGGTGCGAGCTTCCCCGCGACGATCGCCCACTGCCCGAGATAGGGGAAGGGACTGGCTGTAATACTCTAGCGCTTTCTGTTTTTCTCCTAAATGTGAGTAGACACTGCCGATGCTGGTGAGGGTGGCAGCTTCCCCTGAGCGATCGCCCACTGCCCGAAATAGGGGAAGGGACTGGCTGTAATACTCTAGCGCTTTCTGTTTTTCTCCCAAATCATTGTAGACTCTGCCGATGCCAAGGAGGGCGACAGCTTCCCCGTGACGATCGCCCGCTTCCCGAAACAATTTTAATGCTATTTCAAACTGTGCTAAAGCACTTTTTTTCGATTCTACCGTTCCTTGCTGGTAGAGCAGCCGTCCCTCTTTTAATGCTGAGTAGGCAGCATCAATACTGTTAGTTTGTGCGGTTTGTTCGACTTTGCCAACGGGCATCGCTGCTGCTGGCTGACTTAAATGAAGCGAAAGCGCGATCGACATTCCAGCTAAAATCCATTGAGCGCGATCGAACATAACCACCTCTTTTGTATTTGCTTCTATCTTAATCTTTAGCTCGCTTGGTGTAAAGGTAGGAAGAAGTGAGGGCGATCGGCATTTTGCCGGAATTGCTAAACTGAACGAGTAGTGCGATCGAATGATTTACAGCGCTTTTCATGTAGGTGAGGCATACAAAGATTGTAGGTAGGGACACGGCATTGCCGTGTCCTTGCGAGGATTGTTCGATCGACCTGCAATCTGCTGTATGAAAAATATAGTGCGATCGGGTTAAATTTTTAAAGTTAATGCAATACTATAGCGATCGCTTCTATTCGCCTGAGTCTGGCAAGTCAGAAAGTCTGAGCTGCCTCGCTGAATGAAAAATAGTTAAAATGCTAACCTCATCGCTGTTTAGCAAATATACAATGCGGTAACTACCAAAGATAATTTCTCTAAGATTTTCTTCACCGATCTCGGGTACTGTACGCCCCGAGCGTGGAAAAGCTTCTAAACGCTCTACTGCCTCAAATATACGCTCCACAAATACCTCAGCAAAACTGGGCGCATCTCGCGCAATAAAATCCCCGATCGCTTCAATATCTGCTAAGGCCTGAGAAGTCCATCTTATTTGTGCCATGTCTTAATCTGCTTTTTAGCTTGTTCGTGAGACATAGTATCACCAGCCTCGACTTGCTTCAAGCCTCTGTCTATCTTGTAGAGGAAGTAAAGGCGCTCCATCACCTCTGAAAAAGTAACTTCTTGGGGCATTTCTTCGATCGCCTTGAGCACTTTATGTTTTACTGTAGTATTTGCCATGACAATCTTTCTCCTATTGAATCATCTATAGAATATAGCACAAGTACAGATTTGAGGTAAGCGAGCGCCCAACTCAAGCCCAAAGCAAAAACCGCAGACTCTACAAATAAACCCAAATGCGATACTTCTAGCTGCAAAGTAATCAGAAATTTCATCTAAATCGCGACTCGCTTCTGGAGAAACAATGTAGCGACTCATATTTGATTCTCCCGCATTTTGCGAAATTTTTCCTGCAATTTTGCGATGACTATTTCTCCATCAATCCCTTCACCGCGATCGAGTTGAGCTATCCCTGTTGCTACTTTGGGGCGAGTTTCTTCAACCCATTTTTGATAGCTATTGCTTTTTTTTGTCTCGCTGTTTTCGGCTAATAGTTCTAATGCCGCTGCGATTACCTCCTCCGGTGAAGGATATCTGCCACTTGTAACTTGTGCTTCTATGAACTTTTCCTGATCGGGCTTGAGAGTAATTTTCATGGATTTTACCTCTGAGAACCTTTAACTATTATATCATTTCCACTCTCCTTGCAGCAGAAAAGCCGCCATATTATTGGGCGACATTCCAGCCAAAAACCATTGAGCGCGATCGAACATAAATACCCCTTTTGTATTTGCTTCGATCTTAGTCTTTAGCCCGCTTGGTGTAAAGGTAGGAAGAAGTGAGGGCGATCGACATTTTGCCGGAATTGCTAAACTGAACGAGTAGTGCGATCGAACTTTTGCCTAAAATGAGCAACAGCCTAATCGAATCCAATCCGATAAACACCCACTGGGATTGCCCTGAGTGCGAAGGCACAGGTACTGTCAACGGAGAAACTTGTCCCGAATGTCTCGGAGCAAAATATATTGATATTGATACACTAACTAGCTGGATGCTCGCTTTTATGGAATCTCGCGGCTGCAATCCTGATGAAATCGACCAATTGCGAACCGAAAACCCAGATCCGCTGACATTAACATTTTGCCTCGAACTTTGTATCGCCCTTAAATAAACAAACACAAAAACTCTCTCCTCTTTTCTCTTCCTTAGCGCCCTTAGCGCCTTCGCGGTTCAATAAAAAAACTCATTCACAAACCCTTAAAAAATGCCACATCAACGCCCAATATTCATTGCCCCTGCACCGGATGTTGCCCGTAATAAGGCAAAGCATCCCACCAATCAGGGCGACTTCCTTGTTTCCACTCCAAATAAGCTAAATCCAACACGCCAGAAACCGACGCACCCAACTCGCTACCAACTTCAATCAACTGATAGGAACTTCCCCAATTATCTAACTTTTCCTGCCAAGATTCCGCCGTCATTACTGCATCAGAAAACAACTCAGTTACACCCCAATTACTGTTAACTGAATAAACAGCGCCAAATAATTGCCCCCGCTGTGCAGGCATTTGCAGCGCAATATCCTGTCTCAAAAACCCCTCCGATTGTAGGGGCGGTTCTAATTCCAAAAGCCCCCCCGATTGTAGGGGCGGTGCCCCCGTGCCCGCCCTGGATTGAGGTTCCAACCAAGCAACAGCCGCCAAAGTTGAAATAGTAAAAACCGGAATATTCAACTGTTGAGCCAAAGTCCGCGCCGTCACCATACCCATGCGAGTCCCCGTAAAACCTCCGGGCCCCTTCGCCACTGCAATAAAAGCCAAATCTGCCCAAGTTTGTGGCGCGATAAACTCTACTAAATGCTGGTGTAAATCCGTTGCTAAATTGCGGCCCAAATTCCAAGTTTGGCAGCGATAATCGCCGGAAAAATTGCTGATTGCTAAACCTAATTCGGGTGTTGAGGTGTGCAACGCTAAGCCGTATTTTTTTACTAATGTTCCGTCTTGGGGATTGCTATTCACGATTACTGATAATTTTCCTTCACAAAAAACAGAGGCAATGCCACAACCAAGCAACCCAATAAAATGCCAAATATTCCCGTGTTTAAAATCCGTGAATTGCCCATCCCACCGGTTATCAAAAACAGCACTACCAAACTTGCAAATAAATTCTTGTTTGCAAATTCTTTGTCTTGAGAAACTTGATGTTTGACAACCATAAAGCCGGATGCAACTATGAGCGCGAACCAAGAATTAAAGATGACTATTTGAGAGCCAAATATAAACCAAACTAAAGCAAACATGAGGGAATCGAGCCAGAATTCCTGAGTTTTCAACTTCGGAAGCCAAAATTCTTGGGTAGCAACTGGGGCGATTTTCTTGGCTAATTGATGTTGTTGCAGCCGCACGATTTGGTTTCTCAATTGAATCTTGGGATCGATTTGCAATACTTCCTTCCACTCGGGGACGCGAGAATTGTTTACTCTTCCCAACAACTTAATGGCTGCGACTTTATTTAACTGCAAAGCGGTGAGTTTGGTGGCAATTATTTGGGATAAGTGCGGATAGTAAACGGGATTGTCTTCGGTTCTGTTGATGACGATATTGAGCTTTTGCTTGGCTTGACTGATTTGGATTGTAACATTGTACGGGGCGATCGCCTCTTGTAAAGCTTGCTGAATTTCGGCTTGCTCTTCCCGACTGAAAAGTGCAGGTGCGGGCGCCAGTGCAGGCTTGGATTCTGCGCCTGTTTCCGGCGCATCCAACACGGGCTGCACGTCTAAATAGACCGGCTTGGGGTTCAACTGCCGGATGACTGCGGATGCTGAACTGTAGCGCCGGTTTGTGGCACTTTGGAGCATCGTATCGAGGATGCGGCCGAAATCGTCGCTAACAGCACTCTTCAAATAATTTCGCCAAGCCCAAGAATCCTCGGCGCTGTCGAACAAGTCGAAGGGAGGAATGTGAGTCAGCAAGTGAATGCAAGTAACACCCAAACTGTAGATATCGCTAGCAAAAACGGCTTTTCCCATCAATTGTTCTGGGGCTGTATAAGCAGCGCTGCCGATGATTGTACCAGTTTGTGGCAATCCGGTTGCTGTTACTTTCTTTGCTGCACCAAAGTCTACTAAAACGATATCTTTTTGGAAAGGAGAGGGTTGATAGGAATTTTCTAAGGCGGGTAAAGGGGCGGGAGATAGGCGGCGGCGAATGATATTTTCGGGCTTGATATCGCGGTGAATGACTTTGGATTTGTGGACAAAGTGGATCACTGGCAATAAATCGTTGAGGATTTGCCGAATTTGGGTTTCGGTGAATGCTCCTTTTTGTTCTAATTCTTGAGCTAAATTTTTGCCGTCTATAAATTCTTGTACTAAATATTGTCTTCCCTCTTGTTCAAAATGCGCGATTAATTCGGGAATTTGGGGATGTTTCCCCAAGGTTTCTAGCTGGGCTGCTTCTTGGTGGAAGAGTTGCGCGGCTTTTTCGGCTGCGGTGTTTTGTGGCAAAGATTGCTTGATGACGCACTGGGCAAAAGGCTGGGGTTTGGTTTCATCCACTGCTAGAAAAGTTCTGCCGAAGCCTCCTTGGGCGATCGCCCTTATGCTACGGTAGCGAGATGCTGATGGCGATTGTTCGTTAGTTAACAACAATTTTGAGCCGCAACTTTGGCACAATTCTGCATCACTTTGGTTCTGCGGATTGTGACAAGTTGGGTTTAAGCAATAGGACATTGGATTTTAGATTTTAGATTTTAGATTTTAGATTTAGGAATGGGGAATTGGGAATTGGGAATTGGGAATTGGGCATCGGGCATCGGACATCGGACATCGGGAATTGGAACTAAAAAATACCAACTGTTAACGAAGAGGGCGGGCACGGGGACACCGCCCCTACCACAGGTCAAATGTCTACGGTCTACTAACAACTAATAACTAATAACTAACAACTGTCAACTGTCAACTGTCAACTGACTCAAGTTGGTACAAGTTCACCGGGCCGCAATTTGGCCCATTTGCCGGTCTCTTGCTTAAAACTTTGACACCCGACTACATCCCATTCCATTTCTACTTCGTCTTGACGGGGGCGGATGTTGACGTTGATGGTGGGTTCTACGGGATCGAAATCGGGTGTTTCGGTGAGGTGGATTTGTTCGTGCTGTCCTTCTACGGCGTGGTAGGTGAAGCAGCGGTCTACATAGTGGCAGTTAATACAAATACACATTCTTGATATCCTCTGTGCATTTCAAAAAGATTGGTGAATTTTGAGCTTTCTGTTAATCTAGCGTAGCAAGAGTTTTATTGTTTGTAAGGAAAGTAGATTTTTGTTGCGATGCCGATGAATTTGCCACCTGCGTTATCTCCTGAGACTTGGCCGTTCGATTTGGAACTGCTGACACCGCCTGTTTATTTGGTGGGCGGCGCGGTGCGGGATGCGCTGCTGGGCCGCCGATCGCACTATTTTGATTTGGATTTCGTTATGTTAGCACGGGCGGTGAAAACTGCTAGAAAAATTGCCGATCGCACGAAAGGCGGATTTGTGTTGTTGGATGCCGAACGACAGATTGCGCGGGTGGTGTTTGCGGGCGGTACGGTGGATTTTGCCCAGGCTTTCGGGGGGAGTCTGGAGGGGGATTTGCTGCGCCGGGATTTTCGGATTAATGCTATCGCCTGCAATCCTTTTACTGGAGAAATCATCGATCCTTTAGACGGTCAAACTGATTTGCGGTTGGGGTTGCTGCGGATGATTTCGCGATCGAATTTAGAGGACGATCCGCTAAGGTTATTAAGAGCTTACCGCCAAGCAGCACAGTTGGGTTTTGCGATCGAACCGGAAACACAATTTGCGATTCGGGAATTGGCGCCGTTGTTGAGTCGGGTGGCGGTGGAACGGGTGCGGACAGAATTGGGTTATTTGTTGAGCAATAATAACGGTGTTCCTTGGATTTGTAAGGGTTGCGAAGATGGATTGTTTTCGATTTGGTTTGCAAGTGCGATCGACCGTTTCGATATTTTGACAAAAATCGACGCGTGTGCTGCTGAATTGGCGGCAATTTACCCGGAGTTGGGGAAAGAGTTTGGGCGATCGATTCGGGATACAATTAAAACGCCGTTGTTGGCGATCGGGAAGTTGGCTGTTTTGGCAAATTCCGACCCGACAATTGCTGAAACCGAGTTGCTGCGGTTGAAGTACAGCAATGCAGAGATTAAAAGTGCGATCGAGCTTTTGAAATATTTGCCACAACTGCAAGCACAACCGATTGCAGAAATGTCGTTACGAGAACAATATTTCTTGTTTCGCGACGTGGGAATAGTATTTCCAATTTTAGCAGTTTTAGCCATGGCGGTGGGAATTGCGGTTGAGGAGATTGCACTGTTAATTAATCGCTATCTCGATGTCGGTGATATAGTCGCCCATCCCACACAATTAGTGAGCGGCAATGAGTTAATGGAATCTTTGAATATTCCCAGAAGTCCGCGCATCGGTCAATTGTTAATGGAGATTCAATTAGCGCGGGTGGAAGGGAGAATTGCGACTCGCGAAGATGCACTGAAATTGGCGTCAGACTTTGTTGCGGTACAGCCAGATTTGATATAAATACAAATCCCTAAAATGTATAGCGGTTATCAGAAAGATTAGGTACGTTGTTGGGCTTGAGCCTCCTGACTGCCGCATACAAAATACGACTTTGAAACCTCGTTGACTCCTAAATTCGCCTCGACAGATCAAAGATGAGGTATGAGGTACGTTGTTGGGCTTTAGCCCTCTGACTACCGCATACAAAATACAACTTTCATATCTCGTTTATTCCTAAATCCGCCTGGGCAGATGAAAATTTATTGAGAATAGGTTTAAACCGCCGATTTATCTTTGAGCTCCGTGCTGTTGGAGTAACTTCACAATCTCCGGAGTGGATGATTTGTAAGCAATACTTAAAACAGTTTCACCATTTTTGTTTCGAGCATTTACATCCGCACCCTTTGCAAGAAATAACTTCACTAAGGCAGGTTTTAATTGCGGAGAGATACCAGTATGGGGTTGCACAATTCTCATCAACAGAGTAGTATTATCGTAAGGATCTGGTTCGTTCACATCAGCACCGCGATCGATCAATAATTTTACCAGCTCGATATTTCGACCGGAGACAGCGCTGTAAAGTAAACCTGATGGTACTTCAGCTTGATGATCTAGCAGTAATTCAATTATCTCTTGCTTCGTTTTTTCAGACTTAAACCTCTTGATTACAGAAAAAAAGGTGCTGTCATTCACCTTGGCACCTCGCTCGATCAAGGCTTTCATTGCTTGAGAATTGCCCCTATCTGCTGCGATGTTGAGTGCTGTTTGTCCAGTATCGTGACGGGGGAGATCGATCGCCTCCATGTCTGCACCACTGGCGATTAAAAGGTCGATCGCCCCGCTACCCCGTCCAGCAGCCGCCGCGTGCAGGGGCGTTTGTCCTGATTTGTCGAGAGCCCTTACATCCAATCCTTTTTGGAGAAACAACTGTACAATTGCCTGATTCGGGCCAAAAGCAGCCGCGTGTAACAGTGTTTGGTTTAAATAAGTCTTGAAATGGATATCTGCATTTTTTGCCAAGAGCTTTTCGACTGCTGCGCGATCGCCCGTGTAAGCAGCACTAAACAGCAAAATGTTGATATTATCTATTTTGGGCAATTTCCATTCATCTAACATATCCCCAATTCTCACCCGATCGCCCTGCCAGTGCACAGACACAAGTTGCACCATCTCAACACTTGTACTATTCAACTCTCTTCCAGCCGCATCGAACAGAAATACATCGCAGGGGGCATCGCTTCCTCCACCGGGCATAGAAAACAGCATTGGATATCTGAGAATCGCGATCGAATATTTGCCATCAGGACTAAATTCGGCCGTGCGAATACCCAATTTCATAATTTGTCGGGGAGCAACCGAGAGGATAATTAACAAGCCTAAAATACCAAGACAGCCAAAACGAAAGAAACGCATAATTATCTTAAGGTAGCTTATGCGATCGACTATAGCAGTCCTAAATGACTCGTAAAGTTTTTTTACCCCACCCCAACCCTCCCCTTATTAAGGGGAGGGAGTAAGAAGAAATTCACAAATGATTTAGGATTGCTATATAACTCTTAACCTATGTCGGCCGATCGCACTTTGGGAATTAGCAAACAACAATCGCGTTTTGGACGATCGGCAAAATTTACTGCAAGCTAGAGTTGTAATAGTCGTTCTCGATCCACGATTTATATCAAATCCGTTAACATCGTCCTGTATTTATCTCTCTCTTCCCTTTATCTGTATTCTCTGCGGTTAAATCATTCCGATCCAAGCGGAAACGATATTACATACAACAACTAATGCAAAAACCTCGATCCAGCAAAGTCCGGCCATTCCCGTTGGAGCTTGTGCTGATTGTTCCCTTCGTGTTACTATTAATTCGCAAAACTTCCGCATATCCTCGGCGAGGAACTAAGCTTTTCCCAAGTCTGAGCAATTGCTGCATTCCTATCCGCTGTTTCCGTTAAACTTTTAAACTTTGATGATTTTTGAGCGCCTTGAAATACTACAGCCAACATCCTAACGCTTTCTCGATCGACTATCTCAACGACTTACGAGGAGCAATTCTCGCCTCACCTTACTTTGCAACCAACAACCTCAACCGCGATTTCATCGGCACAAAAGGCTTTTCCGTGGTATTTGGGCGCGCTCAAATCGCCGAAGTCGAGCGCCGCTTCCCCTTGTTCAAACCCTATCTAGACCAAGCATTACAGCCGGAATGCAACGCTTTTTACCTCAATCCCCTGCTTCTGGGCGAAGGTTCCCGCGTCGATCCGCATATCGATCGATCTTTGCGATCGTACTGCAAAACGGTTGAACCTCCCGCCGCCGTCAGCGTTTTGTACGTACAAGTTCCCCCAAATTTGCAAGGCGGAGAATTGATACTCCGGCGCAACAAACAGCAAGTCGGACAGATTAAGCCACAAGTCAATTCACTGATCTATTTTCAAGGAGATTTGACACACTCAGTCAACGCCGTAAAAAGTAGCGGGACTCGCTTAAGTTTGGTTTGCGAACAGTACAGTTTGAGCGCCACAGAATTACAAGATATTCCCGGATTTACAATCGAGTCGAGGGCCGCGAAAGCAAAAATCAAATGAGGTTTATCTAGTAAAATAATCAAAATGCTTGTAGGGGCCGGTTAACCAACAATCTCTGACTCAAACCAACAATCTCATAAACCCGCCCCCACCACACGACAAAATTCGATCGCGCGCAATTCAATAGAAGTTTATTCGATAATCGATATCAGATACGTTGCATGAATAACCATGCTTGTAGGGGCGCCCCTCACAAACAATCTCTGACTCAAACCAACAATATCCATAAACCCGCCCCCACCACACGACAAAATTCGATCGCGCGCAATTTAACAGACATGACATGAAGTAGGTGCGTCAGCTTTGAACCCTCAATTCTGGATAAAATAACGCGCTGCTGACACACCCTACAACTCTAATTCTGCCGTTATGCGCGATCGGGCGATCGCCAGCTTGGAAAAAAACTAAAATTCTGTAGCCTACGATACATTTATTTCCTTAATGATTGTTTACACTCTCCAAGTGTAGATTGTGTACTCTCCATAATTCCCCAAAACCATAAACGAGTGCGTTGTTTGCTGGACAGCGATTTAGCGATCGTCGAACCATTAAAAACCATAAGTAGTTTTGACCAGAATTCATAGGAATTAACTCGCACAAAATTTTTGAGCCGATCAGGGTGAAAATTAGCTAGTAAATCTGTGCAGTGCCGACATCTACGATGTTGACTCAAATTAGTACAGTATCCAGTCATCTATTTACTTGCTAATAATCGAAATCGAACCGCATCTATGGAACACCGGATTCTCACCAACACGGACGGCGAAGAGATTCCGCCTCGATTTTCCAATCTTTGAGAGCCTGCCAAATAAGGCATTCTTCAAAAAGTTAGGTCAGACTAAATGTTGGTAGATCCAACATATTCGTCAACGGTTAGACTTGCACTAACCTATATTTTTTCACAGCTACCTGTCCCTAATTCCCATAAAAATAACCATGAGTGGAAACGAATCGCGCATTCAAGCAATTTCTCAAATCGTCAACCGCCAAATCACTCCCGCAAAGCCTCCCAAGCGGTTAGAAGAAATGTGGGCAACAGACGTTTTCAGTCTGAGCAAAATGCAAGAAAGCCTGCCCAAAAGTATTTTTAAATCAGTAAAAAATACCATTCAAACCGGGCAAACACTAGATCCTTCCGTAGCCGATGTCGTTGCAGTAGCAATGAAAGATTGGGCTATTTCCAAAGGAGCCCTCTACTACGCCCACGTATTTTACCCGCTAACCAACAGCACCGCCGAAAAACACGACGGTTTCATCTCCGTCCAAAGCGACGGCTCCGTCATCTCAGAATTTGCAGGTAAACTGCTAGTACAAGGCGAACCCGACGGTTCCTCCTTCCCCAACGGTGGCATTCGCTCCACCGCAGCAGCTCGCGGATACACAGCATGGGATGTCACCAGCCCCGCCTATGTCATGGAAACAGACAACGGCATGACATTGTGCATTCCCACTGTTTTCATCTCCTGGACAGGTGAAGCCCTAGACAAGAAAACCCCGCTTTTGCGCTCCATTGCTGCCATGAACAAAGCAGCAACCAGAGTCTTAAAACTGTTAGGAAATACCGAAGTAGCTCCCGTAAATTCCAGTTGCGGTTCCGAGCAAGAATACTTCCTAATAGATTCCAACTTCGCCAACAGCCGCCCCGATTTACTATTAGCAGGTCGCACCCTGTTCGGCAAACCTCCAGCCAAAGGTCAGCAATTTGACGACCACTATTTTGGAGCAATCCCAGAGCGCGTTCAAGTCTTCATGCAAGAAGTTGAAGAAAGAATGTACCGCCTGGGCATTCCTGCCAAAACCCGCCACAACGAAGTAGCACCCGGTCAGTTTGAAATTGCACCAGTTTTTGAAGCAGCAAACGTCGCCAGCGACCACCAACAATTAACCATGACAATTCTACGCAACACTGCGAAGAAACATGGTTTTATGTGCTTGCTCCACGAGAAGCCTTTCGCAGGAATCAACGGTTCCGGCAAACACGTTAACTGGTCAGTCGGTAACGCCACCCAAGGCAACTTATTAGATCCAGGCGATACACCGCACTCCAACATACAATTCCTAGTTTTCTGCGGCGCTGTAATTCGCGGCGTTCACAAATACGGCCCCTTGTTGCGCGCAGTAGTTGCAACTGCTAGCAACGACCATCGCTTGGGTGCCAATGAAGCTCCGCCAGCGATTATCTCCGTCTACTTGGGTTCGCAATTAGAAGATATCTTCGAGCAAATTCGCCAGGGCGGAGTTAAGGGTTCTCAAGGTCGGGGAATTATGAATTTAGGCGTAGAAACACTGCCTACTTTCATAAAAGATGCCGGTGACAGAAACCGGACTTCGCCCTTTGCCTTTACTGGAAACCGCTTTGAATTCCGCGCAGTAGGTTCCGGTCAATCTGTTTCCGGCCCGCTGGTGGCAATGAATACAATTCTTGCCGATTCTTTGGACTGGGTTGCTAACAAATTAGAAAGCGATTTGGCTAAGGGAACTGAACTAAATGCTGCGATCCAAACACTTTTGAAAGAAGTGATGGACGAGCACGGCGCCGTAGTATTTGGTGGCAACGGCTATTCTGAAGAATGGCACAAAATGGCCGTTGAAGAACGCGGTTTAGCTAACTTGCGGACTACCGCCGATGCTTTGCCCGTATTGAAGGCAGAATACATTGAGGACTTGTTTGAAAAGACAGGCGTTCTGACTCCGGTTGAATTGGAAAGCCGTTTTGATGTGTATGCAGAGCAGTATATACTGGCTATTGAAGTCGAAGCAAAACTGGTCGGCAGCATTTCCAAAACAATGATTTATCCGGCAGCGGTGAGATATTTGTCGGATCTTTCTAACACAATTGCTGGCTTGAAAGAGATTGGCATTGAATTAGAAAAGGCAACTGCTGAAAAAGTCGCGACGCTGGTTAAGTCGATGATGGATACTGCGAGCAAGTTGAGTGATGCTTTGGGCAAGCACGATTTTGCTACAACTGAAGAGCATATGCAGTTTGCTTCGCAAACCATTCGTCCTTTGATGGATGAGGTTCGTCAGTATGTTGATGCTTTGGAAGCTGAAGTGGCTGATGATTTGTGGCCGCTGCCTACTTATCAAGAAATGCTGTTTGTTAAGTAATAGCAAATTGAGTTAATTTCTGTAGGGATGCGGCAGTGCCGTGTCCTTATTTTTTTGTGAGTCTTGGATTTCAAATAAAGGTATGTTGTTGCGCTTCAGCGCTCTTTATATAATAGAAAAGAGCGCTGAAGCGCAACAACGTACCTAAAGAGGAATATCGAACTCAATTACCCGCTAATCGCGGTTTTTTCGCTAGAAGGTTCCCCACTAGCAGGAGGTACTACTGAATCGCCAAAAGCAATCCGCAAAAACGGCGGCGCCAAGAAAGTCGTCAGAATCACCATGATAATAATCGAGACTTCCAACGGCTTATCCAACACCCCACTCGCCGAACCAATTCCGGCAAAAACCAAACCGACTTCGCCCCGAGGAATCATCCCAACTCCGATCGCCCATCGATTGATTCCGGGCACACCAAACACCACCCAACCTGTCACAATTTTGCCAATAATCGCCACCACAATCAAGAAAGCAGCAATCAAAAGTCCGGCGCGATTGTCCGGTATCGCTGGGTTCAAAACTCCCAAATCTGCCCTGGCTCCCACTGTCACAAAAAAGATGGGCACAACTACATCAGCGATGGGTTTAATCAATTCATCCAACTCGTTGCGCGCATCGCTTTTATCCAAAACCAAACCAGCCGCAAACGCACCCAAAATCGCTTCCAGATGAATTGCGTTGCCCAGAAATGCCATGAATAAGGCGAAAATAAAAGCTGGGATGATAATATTGCCGCGAGTTTTGAGTTGGCCCACCACCGCCGAGAAGGTTTTGTCGAAGACACCGCCCAACAGAATCGAACCTAACAGAAATACAGTGGCGCTGACAATCAAATAGATGACATTAACAACATCAATTTCACCAGTTTTAGCCAAGCTAGCGACAACAGCTAGGACAATAATTCCCAGCACATCATCAATCACCGCCGCACCGACAATAATTTGACCTTCTTTAGATGTAAGTTGTCCTAAATCGGACAACACTTTTGAGGTAATTCCGATGCTGGTTGCTGTCAAAGCCGCCCCTGCAAAAATCGCCGGAATTGCCGGAGTGTGGAAAATGAGCATCAAGCCGACAGTACCTGCGGCAAAGGGAACAGCCACGCCTACACAGGCGACAACGACGGCTTGAACTCCGACTTGTTTTAGTTGATTGAGATCGGACTCTAAGCCAATTTCAAACAGCAGAATAATTACGCCTAATTCGCCCAGCACAGATATGATTTCACTCTGCGACTCAAAGACACTGGTAAGGGCGGCAGGGGATAGATGGTTGAGCGATTGCAAAACACTCATAATCCCCGAGTCGGAAGCTGACAGCCCGCTTTCGGAAAAAACGATCAGGTGTAAAGCAGACACCCCGACAATTACCCCTGCTACCAATTCACCCAATACGGGCGGTAAATCGAAGTTTCTCGCTACTTCTGCGCCTAATTTACTGGCGATATAAATCACTACTAAACTGAGCAAAACTCCGCTGAGGACGATCGGCGAATTTTCGGGATCGACTGCTGCTAGCAGAGGTATGGGGGCAATTAGTGATGCCATCCCTGAACTTAAGGCTGTAATTGTAGGGTTCAAAAACATGGGTGACGTGTTAAACAGTTGACAGTTGACAGTTGATAGTTGACAATGAGTTGCAAAACTGATAAATGCTAGATTTTGGGTAGCCACTTAACTCAATTTTTACTTACGCAACTGTCATCATCCCATCAACTTGTAGGGTGCGTCATATAAAATTATCGAACGATTATCAGGTATCTAATATCTGACGCACCTTACAATATATACCAGTTGTGTAAGTCGTGTCGATATGACTATTAAGCAAAACTCGAAGAACCCAAATCTGGGGGTACATCCTGCCACCGCCCTTGTCCAACGGCTTGAATTGCTTCTTTTAGCAAGATATCGCCGGTATAAATTGCCCTACCAACGATCGCACTTTTGACACCAATTGGTTCCAAAGCCAACAAACTCAACAAATCTGCGATCGAACTGACGCCGCCGGAAGCAATCACCGGAATCGAGATGGCGCTAGCAATTTCCCGCAAAGATTCCAAATTCGGCCCTTCCATGGTACCGTCGCGGTGAATGTCGGTGTAAATAATTTCAGCCGCCCCTAATTCTGTCATTTTTTGCGCCAATTCTGTCGCTAACACTTCGGAAGTTTCCAGCCAGCCTCTAGTCGCAACTTTACCGTTTCTGGCATCGATTCCGACGAGAATTTGACCTGGAAATTCGGCACACAATTCACCGACTAATTGCGGTTGTTCGACGGCGACAGTGCCGAGAATGGCGCGCTGAACGCCTAATTTGAGAATTGCCGCGACAGAAGGGCGATCGCGCATTCCGCCTCCTAATTGACAGGGAACGTCTACTGCGCGGACGATCGCCTCAATAGCTGCTAAGTTTACAGGATGACCTGCTTTTGCTCCATCGAGGTCTACCAAATGCAGCATTGTCGCACCTTCATTTACCCACTGTCTGGCGACTTCGACGGGATTTTCGTTAAAAGTTTGGGACTTGGCGTAGTCTCCCTGATAGAGTCTGACGCATTTTCCATCCAAAAGGTCGATCGCTGGAATTACATTCATAATATTTGGGAATTGGGAATTGGGAATTGGGCATCAGGAATTGGGCATCGGGCATCAGGAATTGGGAATTGGGAATTGGTGATTCCTACTAACAACTGTCAACTGTCAACTGTCAACTGTCAACTGTCAACTGTCAACTGTCAACTGTCAACTGATTAACGCTGTCAACGGTTTAAATACATTCGCAACCGCTATTTAAATGAAACATAATCGATGACGATAGAGTTGACCACAAAGGAGTATCAATCTCAGCTTCTCGCAAAGCTTCTGCCGTCCAGTCATTGCAAGTTCTCAAAATCGAGTAACTGCCTTTTGCTTCATAAAAACTGTCACTGTTGTAGTAGCCGTAGCTGATTTTTATTTTATTACCTGCTGCGTCTAATTGGAATGTATTTTTAATAAAATTTACCAGCCTCCGATAATTTTCCACACTAATTTTAACACATTTAGTTTCTATATCTTGGGGAAAAACTCGATAACCTTGAACGTGGAGGGTAGACGGAGTCGGGAGAAATAGCGCGTTGAAAGCTATAACTGGGTTGATGGTTGCTGAGGTGGGAGTTTCCAACATGAAAGCTCGATCTCCCCACCCAAAAGACAAATATTTATAATCATAATTTGCTTCCCGTCCTATTTCTGTAATTGGTAAATATTGATTCCAGTTAAAATATTGATTTTTAACTGGAACGATGATTTCGGTGTGGATGCCTTGGTTAGAAACTTGTACGCTAACTGTGCGATTTTTTTGCGAGGTGTCTCCCCACTTTCGGGGAGTCAGGTAGCCGATTGCAGCAAGGACAGCAATCAGACATAAATTAAAAATACAAATGCGGCAAATTAATTTAGTGTTAAACATTATATCTCTTTGTAAGGTTCGTAGTGAGGACTTTAGTCCTTAAAAATTTGAAAAAGAAGGACTAAAGTCCTATTTCAAGGTTCGTAGTGAGGACTTTAGTCCTTAAAAATTTAAGAAAGAAGGACTAAAGTCCTATTTCAAGGTTCGTAGTGAGGACTTTAGTCCTTGATAATCTGAAAAAGAAGGACTAAAGTCCTCACTACGAACGAAGAATGACTGTCCTTAATAATCTGAAAAAGAAGGACTAAAGTCCTCACTACGAACAAAGAAGGACTAAAGTCCTCACTACGAACGAAGAAGACTGAAGTCCTCATTACGAAAGGTTTTAAACTGGTGGGCGTTGCATCTTTGCGGGAAAGAATTCTTGCAGTGCAGAGTCTCGCTGTTGGGGAGTTTCCTTCGCCCAATTTGACAAGCTTTCATAGAAAAAGAAGGAAACTCCTGCAAAATTTCTGTTTCGGACTGCTTGCACTTGCTCTTGAATTTGTGGCAGCGGAATAGAACTGTTTTTCAAACCTGTTAAAATACCGATCGCAGTTGGAATGTGTTTTTTAGCGATTTTGACTTCTTCCCGTTCCAGTTCGGCATTAAAACGCTTGATGTCGTTGCGATACACCTGTACTATAAGTTCTTCGATGTAACCGCGTCTTTCCCACGTAAACCAGTCCTGCAAGTGGGCGGGTAAGGCAAAGTGCAAGGGATTGGGAGATACACTAATAATACATTTTTGTTTGCGGGATTTGATGGCGCGGGAAATTTGTCCCATGAAGTCGTTGATTTTGTCGGCGCGCCAGCGGATCCAGAAGGTTTCGCGGGCGTCATTGGAAGGAGGACTTTTGATTTGTTTCTCATACATTAACACTGTTTGCGGCTCGTAGCCAAACTCTACGGGCAAACCGAAATGGTCGTCAAATTGAATCCCATCTATATCGTAATTATCGACGATTTCTAAGATTAAATCTAAGATAAATTTCTGGACTTCTGCATGAAAAGGATTCAGCCAAACTCGATCGTGCGTGCCTTCTTTCCAAATAGTTGAACCGTCGCGCCGCTTCGCCAGCCAGTCGGGGTGAAGTCTGGCTAATTCCGATTCGGCGGGGGCCATGAAACCAAACTCAAACCACGGGATTACTGCTATATTTTTTTTGTGGGATTGTGCTATAATTTCTTTGAGAATGTCTCGGTCTTGCAATCCTGGTGATGGGTCGATCGACTTTCCGAATACTCGTTTGGCTACAGGGCTGGGATAAAGCGTGTAGCCTCCTTGCCAAACCGTGGGATAAATGGTGTTAAAGTTCAGTTTGTCCAGTCGGTTGACAGCGTCAATTATGTTGCTGCGCGAGAAAATAACGTCGCTGTCAATGTTCGTCAGCCAGATGCCGCGCAATTCGGTTGTTGGGGTTTTGGGCGAAGTTTGAGCTTCGATTCGGGGGGAGAAAATTGCGGCGGAGCTAAGGGCGATCGCAAAAATAGCTATTAAAGCCAGTATCCGCCGCCATTTGTGCAGTTTAATCATCGATTTTTCGCAAACACCACAATTTAACATCATACTGTAACGTTCGCATTGCAAACCTGACAATTATTCTTCAACCCGCGGAGGCGGGTTTTGTCTGTATAGTCGCGGTTTCAACCGCCGAGTCTTTCTTCAACCCGCTTCCTCAGGTTTTGTTTGTATAAGCCTGGTTTCAACCGCCGAGTGGCAATTTCATCACTTGGCGGTAGTGCGATTCAATCTCGCCCACCATTGGTGATTGACGCTTGCTACTCCACTCGCTGCGATCGAATAATTGCCGCCTCAAACCATCAACATCGATCGTTTTCACCTTCCCTTCAGCGACAATTTGTTTGCCGTTTACCCAAACACTGTCTACCGCATTTGTCGGGCGTCCCAAAATTAGCAAGCCAATCGGATCGGTGCGCGGCAACAATGATAAACTGGTTAAATCGTACAGCACAAAATCCGCTTTTTTGCCGACAGTCAGCGAACCCATTTCATCGCCGAGATTCAAGCCTTTTGCTCCGCCCAGCGATGCCATTTCTACAGACTGACGCGGTGTAATCCAGTGGCGGTAATCCAAATCCGTAATATTGTGCAGAATCGAACCAATTTTAATTGCTTCCAGCAAATCCTGAGAGTCGTTGCTAGCGGCGCCGTCGCAGCCGAAAGATACGTTTACTCCGGCTTGGCGGTATTTTAAAATTGGTGCAATCCCGCTTCCCAGCCGCAGGTTGCTGAGGGGATTGTGTACGACTGTCGATTGAGTTGCTGCCAGGATTCCAATATCAGCATCGTCCAGCCACACGCAGTGCGCTAAGGAAGTGCGCGGACTTAAATAACCGATTTGTTGCAAATGTTTGACAGCGCTACAGCCGTATTTTTCGTGAGCCAACTGTTTTTGAGCGGGCGTTTCCAAGAGGTGGGCGTGCAGGCAAAGATTGTAGCGATCGCCCAAATCGATGCAGCCTTCAAACAAAGCATCGGAACACAGTTGAATTCCCGTCGGTGCCAGCAATATATTAACACCTTTTTCGGGATGGTGAAACTGTTTGATAGCTGCTTCCATGAGTTCCAAAGTTGCCTTTGTCGAGCGAATGTAAGCAGCGTGTTCGATACCGCCCTCGCCCGCAGGCATTCCCGCTGTCAGGGATTCATCTTGAATTAACGGCCCGATAAAAGCGCGGATGCCGATTTCTTGATAAGCGCGAACTGCGGCGGCAATTGTCTCTAATTCTTGCCCCGGAATCAAAACTAAATGATCGACTACGCTTGTACCGCCAGAGAGCAAAGTTTCTACCGCAGTTCCCAAGGCACTCAAGTAAACTTGTTCGGGATCGAGAGGCGTGAAATCGTACAGTTCCCCAATCCACAACTCCAGGGGCAAAGGGGGAATAATCCCGCGCTGCCACATTTCAGAAGAGTGGGTGTGCGCGTTGACAAAACCGGGCAGCAGCAGCTTATTTTTGCCATCCATTGTTGTTCCTGTCGGATCTAAATTAGGTTCGATCGCACTTATGCAATTATCCGCCACTTGCACGTCTGCGGTTTCATAGCCACTCTCAACAGGAATTAAAGCATTTTGGATTGTAAAACTCATAGATTTACCCTGTCTGGTGAATTCACATCTATTTCTATTTTAGGACTAAATCATCTTCTTTCATCTCGTTCTCAGCTTTTAAAGATTGTTTAATCTCGTTCCGAGGTTATGCCTGGTAACGCATATAAGCGAGGAAGAGCCTCACCTGTGCTTTACTGGCAGGGCAGTTTTATTGTCAGGATACGATATATAAAATTACCCAAAGTATCGCTAGCCAAGGTACGTTGTTGGGATGCGAGCCCTCTTTCCTAATATTATAAAGAGCGCTGAAGCGCAACTACGTACCTAATTTTTATGACGAGTGTAAAATTACCATACTCGCCTGTGGTTTACTGGAGGCAGAGCCTTGTACAAGGAATTCCCAGGCATAGCCTGGGAACGAGAAAATAGCCTAGAAACTAGAAACTTTTTGCCTAAGTTTTGTTGATTTTAATAAAAAATAAAGTAGCTCCAAGCAGTGACGAATGATAGTTATTGCTCAATCTTAGCAAAGATTTAAGGTATGACAAAGTTAGGAACAATCAAATAGTCCTAAAATTGAAAGTGTTTTCAAATCACAATTAATATGAATCCAGATAGCCTCCGCACCTTGGGCGTTGCGCCCAATGCTTGGAAAGTTGATGCTAAAATTGCCGACATCACCCGATCGCCGATCGCGCCTCAACCTGTTACCCTAGAAACAGAAACCAAAACCCTGCGATTGGACTTAGCAAAAGCAGCGATGCTGGTGATAGATATGCAAAACGATTTCTGTCACCCCGACGGTTGGCTATCACACATCGGCGTCGATGTCACACCTGCGCGCACTCCAATTAATCCCTTGCAAAATTTGCTGCCAAAATTGCGATCGCACGCAGTACCCATTATTTGGATAAACTGGGGAAACCGCCCCGATTTGCTCAATATTAGCGCAGCTTCGCGCCACGTTTACAATCCCACGGGCGAGGGCGTAGGTTTGGGAGATCCGCTACCCAAAAATGGCGCACCTGTTTTGACGGCGGGGAGTTGGGCGGCCGCCGTTGTTGATGAATTAGAACAGAAACCAGAGGATATTTGCATTGATAAATATCGCATGAGTGCCTTTTGGGATACTCCTTTAGATAGTATCCTCCGCAACCTGGGAAGAACTACACTTTTCTTTGGAGGAGTCAACGCAGATCAGTGTGTCATGGCTACCCTACAAGATGCTTGTTTTCTCAACTACGACTGCATTTTGGTCAAAGATTGTACAGCTACTACATCTCCAGAGTTTTGTTGGCAGGCTACTCTTTATAACGTTAAACAATGTTTTGGGTTTTTGTCTGATTCTCAGGCTATGTTAGAAGCAATTAAATAACTAGGGAATTAGTCATTGGTTATTGGTCATTGGTCATTGGTCATTGGTCATTGGTCATTAGTAATAAACTTGGGAGGTTGAGCCACTTACTAATGACCGTGAATACTCAGTAATGATAGCAGAAACATATAGAAACCGTCCGTGACGGTCAGGAAATTCTTAATTGCTAAAATCCTGGGTTCTCTTCCTTCTTCCTTCTTCCTTCTTCTCTCTTCCTTTGGAGTGACATCCATTACATCCGTTACATCCGTTACAGAATCCGTTGCCGAACTTCCTTCAGCTATAACAACTCACAACTAACAATAAAAAAATGACAAACCAGTGCATGATTCCTGTAATGAAATCGCCTCAAGACTACCAAGCATTTCGCATTAGCCCGGGCGATACTAATAGATTAGCCATAGTTTTCGATCCGGCAACCGCGAATGCCTCATTAACTGTTTGCATCGAGATTTTCGATCCGGGCGGAAAAACTCCTCCCAACCGCCATCAATTTGCGGTAGAAATGTTTTTTGTACTCAAAGGAAGAGGGCAAGCGACTTGCGACGGCAAAACAGTTAGTATTAAACCGGGTGATAGTTTGTTAGTGCCTCCAACGGGGACTCACGTCATTGAAAATACGGGCAGCGAACGTCTTTACACCTTGTGCATCATGGTGCCAAACGAGGATTTTGTGGAACTAATTCGCAGCGGTACGCCAGTCGAACTCGATGAGGAAGATATGAGGGTTCTCGGGCGATCGGATGTACTCGTGCCGTGCTAGATTTGATCGTTCGGACTTCAGTCCGCAAAATAAACGACTAAATGCGCTAGGTTCGTAGTGAGGACTTCAGTCCGCAAAAGAAAATAAAGGAAAATAAAGGAAAATAAAGGAAAGCACTTTAGTCCTGACTACAAACCTGAAAAAAAAGGACTAAAGTCGAATGGCACTGAAAAAGGCTTAATCACCTTCGTAGTTTAGCTTTCAAGACAGAGCGAGGTTCTTGCATTCGAGGATACGGTTTCGGCCTTCGTTTTAAAACTCTGGGTTCAGAACG